>JAPPMM010000052.1 GCA_028819075.1 Gammaproteobacteria bacterium | reverse complement strand
GCCCGCTCGACCGGTTCTCCAGAACGCTTGCGTCACGGGGGCGTCCATAGATGTTGAGAGGACACTTCATCGGACATACCGCAAGTGCGGGCGTGCGCGGTGCGCGAGACCTCATGCCTACCCGCCTTTCAACAAGGAATTCCGCCTTCCTGGCGGCGCGTCAGTGCGGCCTTGCCCTCGGGATGCCTCTCCGCCTGCGTGAAGGGCAATGTCAAACAGCCTGCGCAACGCGCCGCCTCACGACCTAGCTCCTCCCACCCGTCTCCTAGCCGTTCCGTTCTGCGAGAACCGATGTGGCACCAGCCTGTCGGGGACGTCCGCGCCGGGCACAGCGAGCATCGTCGCGATCTGATCGGCCAACCTCTCGACCACCGCCGGTGCCGCAAGAAAAACCGAGGTCCTTTCGCCAACGGTGATTCCAAGCACCATGCAGGTCTCACCGCACATCGTGCGCGTCCCCACCCACATGTCTGATGCCTGACGCCTGGTGCTGGTCTGCTGCGGAGCGTCGCTCTGCGAAGGTCCGTTCCGGCGCATGGTGCTATCCTCCTCTACCGTGTCCATCTCAACCGCTTCTTTGGTTCGTGCGAGCTCCGGGGACGCATCGGACGCTTCCGCTAGGGTTGGCGACGGTCTCGTACGCGCTCCGGCCGACCGCTTAGCCATTGCGACCAGGCTTCGGGATCCGCTCCGAAGTCCTCGCCACTCACGGTCTTCAAGAGATCGATCGCGGATTCCCGCGTTGTTTCGCGATCCGCGCCGACGTCCGCTAGCAGGAGGTCCGGCGTTTTGCGGATCAGTTGCGTCCCGAACGCCGGCTCGATCTCGGTGGCGACCAGGACCCGGAGAACCGTCGAGAACGCGTACGGATTGGTGCCATCGAGCAGTGCCATCAGGGATTCCCGGGCCGCATTCCACCGGACCGGGCGGCTTCCCTGCAATTGGGTCAATCCGAGGCAACTACCGAGTCTTCTCGTCCATCTCCCTCAGCGCGCGAGCCACATGGGTCTGGAGCATCTCGAGGTCCGGCGTTCCCGGTAGAAGCGTGCCGTTGACGATGATGGACGGCGTCCACTGGAGTCCTGCCCATTGGGCTGCGCGCAGATCCTCCGCGACCCGGTTCGACGACCAGTTCTCGTCCATACAGGTCGAGAATTCGGACATCGGATGGTACTCCCGCTCTTTCACCGAAGTCCGTCCACTCGATGGAACCGATCGCCCGCTGTTCTGCGAACAGCAGGTCGTGATAGGCTTCGAACATTCCCTGTGCGGCGGCGCACTCCGCGGCAATGGCGGCGTCGGTTGCATGGGGATGGATCGCATCGAGGGGGAAGTGGCGGTAAAGGATTGCGACCTCATCCACGCGGGAGCGAAGCTCGCGCAGACTTCGTGCCGCGACCGCGCAGAACGGGCACTGAAAATCCGCGAACTCGACGATCACGACCGGCGCGTCCCTCGATCCTAGCCAGATGCCTGCGCTCGTCAGATCCCGCCATCCATTGATCTCACGCGGTTCGTCCGCAGTTGGAGAACCCCCACGTGCGGTGAATTCCTTCCTGACCACCGCGACTGTAACCACCAGTGCGCAAACGACCAGCACCAGCGTTACGACGTTTTCGAGCGTCCTTTTCATGACCCTGCTCGCTCCTGGCGAAGTTGATAAGCGCGGATCCGGGGCACATCCATGCTGTCGTGGGCAACCGCGTAGAGCCGATCATCCCTAGCGGCCTCGACGACCTGTCCCGCGGGGAGTCGGACCGATCCCGCGTGCGCACCATCTTGCGTGAACGCGGCCCACTCCCACTCAAGCTCGTCCTGATGCCCGCGGACGCCCACCCAGATTCGGCCTTGTTCGTCGACAACCAGGCCCGCCAAGGCGGGCCAGACGTACGGATCACCCTGCCGCAGCACGTCGGCAAGCCCACCGGAAGTCCTCTTGGCCTCCGACGCCAACTGTTCCGACGTCACCGGCATGGCAACGGTGGCGAACGAAAAGGAGTGAACGGTCGATCCGGTGAAGTCGACGATGCTCACGTCCAAGGCCCCCGAGTTGGCGTACACGAATCGGTCGCGTCCGATGAGCCGAATGAACGGTTCCCGTCCGAACGGATGAGTCCCGACGGCGACTGATCCGGGTCCGCGCGCAACCAGGAACTCCCGCGAAGGCGCAACCAGGATTGTGTCGGGGGCAGCTTCCTCCCCTTCTTCAATGGCCAGGATCGCATCCGTACGGCCCTGATCCGCCGTCTCGTCCTCGCCGGCGTAGAACGGACGGCGCACCAGCGCCAGGGATCGTCCGCGATCCGCGAGCCTCCAGAGGTTGGTCACCGGGCCGTGTCGCCAGTTGGGTTGGGGGAACACGTCGACCACCTCGAAGTCGTCGGGTTCGATGATCGTGACACGCTGCAGGCGGGCGTCGAACACGAAGAGTGTGTCTCCTGGCAGGATCTGGATCTGCTTCAACTCGAACTCGCCGGGGCCCATGCCTGCGCGCCCGACGGTGTGCAAGTGCCGCAGACCGGGCGATAGCACGATCACACCGCCCTCCAACGCGTCCACCACATGGATCCGACCCTTGGAGTCCACGGCGACTCCCCGCACGTCGGAAAGTCGAAGAAGTGGATCCGAGACGCTCGCCAGCTCCACTTCAATCCAGGAATCCTCGACCGCCCACGACCGGGCATCTTCCAACGGATCGGCGGACCGAAACGGTTCGCCGCAACCGGCCAGCAACAGGAGGAGAGCGGTCGTGCGCATCAGTTCTGGCAGTCCTCCGGGTCACTGCAGACGACACAACTATCCGGGCCTGCCATGCAATAGGGGCCGCAGCACCAAAGCCCGCTGTCCGCGATGCAGCAGGCACTGCTTGCCAGCACCGGAGACGGGGACGCGACCAACCATCCGCCAACCAGAATCGTCACGGCGGCCAGGATGTTGAGATACGAACGCCTCATGGTTACTTCCTCCTGAAATGGGTACCGTTCAAGTTGGCCGGACCGGCAGGATCCGAATGACCCACGCTCGCGGGGTGTGCATCAGTTCTGGCAGTCCTCCGGATCACTGCAGATGACACAAGCGTCCGGGCCTGCCATGCAATAGGGGCCGCAGCACGTGACGCCGCTGTCCGAACGGCAGCAGGCACTGCTTGCCAGCACGGGAGACGGGGACGCGACGACCCATCCGCCAACCAGAATCGTCACGGCGGCCAGGATGTTGAGATACGAACGCCTCATGGTTACTTCCTCCTGATACTAGGTGCGGATACCGTTAGTTGGCCGGACCAGCGCGGTCCGAACCGATACTCCAATCTCGGCAATGCATATCAGCCTCAATAGCGGGAAAACCCCGGAATTCGTGACGGGAATCCCCCTCAAAGCCATGACGGGAAAATCCCGCCATCGGACCCCGAACACCACGCCGCCTAGCACACGTTCGAGTGCGGGCTCTGAGCGTCCTGCCGACTGGCAAGCGGCAGAGCCGCCCGTTATTCTGAGGCTCGCGTGACTTCCTGCCGTGTGCCGCCCGGACTGCTGGAGGGCAGCCTGCTTTCCGACGACGACCACTACCGGGCGGTGTTCGAGGCTTCTCCGGACGCCACGCTGATTGTGGACTCCGAGGGTCTCATCCTCGATGTCAACGAGCAGGCGGTGAGGATGTTCGGGTGGAGCCGCGAAGCGCTGACGGGTGCTTCGGTCGAGCGGCTTGTACCGTCGCATAAGCGGGCAGCGCACCTCGACCACCGGATGCACTACGTCCGGCAGCCGCGAAGCCGACCGATGGGTGCCGGACTCGAGCTGTACGCGCTGCGCAGGGACGGCACCGAGTTCCCCGTGGAGATCAGCCTGAGTCCCTGGACCCCACCCCGGGAGGCGGGCCACGTCATCTGCGCGATCCGGGACATCTCGGCATGGGAGCGGATGCGCAAGCGCTCCGGCTTGATGGTGGCGGCGATGGAGCAGGAGCGAAAACGCCTGTCGCTCGAACTGCACGACGAAGTATTGCAGTGCCTCGTGTCGCTCAAGGTCCGGGTCAAGCTCATGCGAGACGAGACGGACGATGGGCGACGGACGCGGGAGGGCGAGCAGATCAGCGGCGAGATCCTGGACACGTTCAATGCGGTGAAGAGATTGATCCGCGGGCTCCGGCCGCCGGAGCTCGAGCACCAGGGATTGGCAGGCGCACTGCGCGATCACTTCCACCTCCTTCGGGATTCCACCGGCTTCCAGGTGAATGCCCAGGTCGGCGACGTGGACGACGAGTTGGACGAAACGACGGCTCTGACGCTCTACAGGGTGGTCCAGGAGGCTGTCGCCAACGCCGCGCGGCACTCCGGCGAGCGTTCGGCGATGGTCCGGGTCGGGTCCGGCGGCGGTTACGTGGTCGCAGAGGTCCGGGACCGGGGCCGGGGGTTTGAGTTGCGGGATCCCGGGTCTGCGGAGCCCTACGACCATGTGGGCATCACGGGCATGACGGAACGTGCCGCCATGGTTGGCGGTGACGTGACGATCAGTACAGCTCCCGGGCGCGGCACGCTGGTTCGGCTGACCGTTCCCGCCCGGGGCGCGCCAGCGATGTCGGGGGTCCGCGGGCCTTGAAGAAGATCCGCGTGCTGTTGATCGACGATCACAAGGTCGTGCGCGCCGGACTCCGGGCGTTGCTGGAATCCACCGGCCGGATCGAGGTTGTGGGCGAGGCATCTTCGGGCGAGGAGGGCGTGGCCGACGCGGAGCGGCTCGAACCCGATGTCGTCATCATGGACCTGGCGATGCCCGGCATGGGCGGCATCCGGGCCACGCGCAAGATCACAGCTCTCGACCTCGACGCCAGAGTTCTGGTCCTGACCGTGCACGATGAGGAGGATCAGCTTGCGCGCTCGCTCGACGCCGGGGCGACGGGCTATCTCAACAAGTCGGTGGCCGACACGGACCTCATCGGGGCGATCGAAGCCCTTGCCCGCGGGCACTCCTACCTTCCGCGCCAAGCCGCCGAGCTTCTCGCGCGCAGCAAGGGCGAGCGCGCCCGGGAGGTGCCAGGACTGGACGCCCTGTCGGCGCGGGAACGCACGGTGATCGAGCTGTGCGCCCGCGGTTTCACCGCCAGCGAGACGGCCAGGAGGATGTTCGTCAGTCCGAAGACGGTCGAGGGGTATTTGGCGCGCGCGCGGCGCAAGCTGGGCCTGACCGGCCGCACCGACATCGTGCGGTTCGCCCTCGAAAGCGGGCTGTTGAGCGGCAGCGAACAGGAGTAGGCCGCGGCGCAACCGGCGGGCCGTTGAAAGCCTCGGGGGGATTTTCCCGTCCTGGGAATCAGTAGTTCTCCCGTCAGCGGTTGCGGGAATCTCCCGCTAACGCCGGGCCGCGGCACCCCGCATCTTTGTTTCCTAGCCGTCGGGAACGCGGTCCCGTCTAAAAACGTCCGGTTCAGCAACGGAGAGATAAGAATGCGAAACGGAAAGCTCCTGAGGTCGGTTGCTCGGAATCCTCTGGTACTCTCCGTTCTCTTTGTGTCAACGTTGGTCGGTTACCTGGCGGCACCGAGTCCGCTGGAGGCAATGCAAGCGACGGGAGCGGATAGCATTCGCGCGGAAGGCCCCATTCCCGACGCGCCTACCAACCCGTTTGCTTCGGTCGACGGCACGCACCTGGTTGCCTTCGTCATCGGGGCGTCGGATTGCGGGTGGTCCAACCTGCCCGAGATCAGGGAAGCCTTTGGTCTCATCCGGGAGAGGATGCGCTCTGCCTACGGAATCAAGTACGCTCACATTGAAGTTGTGGGCGTGGCGATCGACGAGGACCCCGAGGCGGGGCTCGCGTACCTTTCGGACATTGGGGGAGGGACCGTTGGCACGGCCTTTGACCAAATCGCCGTCGGCGGAAGTTGGCTCAACGAGCAAGTCGTGCGATTCGCGTGGCGAGAAGGCAAGGCTGCGGCTTCGACGCCCCAGGTGATCGTAGTCGAGCGTCTTGTCGATACGAGTTCCTACTCGTCCGAATCCACGATTAAGACCGGCGATGACTTGGTCGTGGCGAATGCACGTGGCCGGAATGACATCCTACGATGGCTAGAGCAGGGTCTGCCACTTGACGTGAACCGGCTGGAGCGGGAGCCCGAGAGCCACCCAGATGTCGGTTGGTGAAGCGCCAACGGCGCGAGTACCAGCGATGGTTGGCCATGGCGACTCCAGACGAGGGGAGAGCATCCGATGATTGAGACGGCGAAGAGAATCGTTCGGTACGGACTGATGGTCTGGTGGGTCCTCGGGCCAATCCCGCGCGCCGTGAATGGACAAGAGCTTGCTTCGGAGACGCGACTACGCTTCTCGCCCGAGGCGCCGGTGCCGAACTCTCGCATGCTAGCCACCTATACTCCGATCGAGATGCTGGCAGGCGAGCAAGAGCTCGTGCTGCGCGGTCACTTCCGGACGGACCGAGATGGCCAGTACAATCGCCGTTTGGACAACATTCAGGTCGCCACGCTGGAGCCGGCTGTCAAGGGCACCTTCGCCGCGAGCTTCACCCTTTCCGACGACATCGTGTACGCTGCTTTCGTGGTCGAGAATAACGCTGGCGAGCGCATCGACGCCAATGGCGGGAAGCTGTTCGAGCTGTTGGTGCACGGGGAGGACGGCGAGCCTCTCTACCACTCGTTGATTCAGCGCGCCTACGACCATGCCGGCCGCAACTGGATCACGGCCTACGAGTCCAATCGGCTTGCAATGCAACTCTATCCCGACTCCCTGCGAGGCTGGAGTGTGCTGCGGTTCCACGAGGATGTGGCGCTCGGTTCCACCGGAAGCGACAGCCTGCTTGCTTGGCACCAGGAGAACTTCAGGGGCCTTCATGAAGAGTATGCCCACCGGACTCAACTCTCCCCGGCGACCGTCGTAGCGATCCAGGGTTACGCGCAAGACGTGGAGGACTCGGTCGCCCTGGCGTTTTGGACAGAGCGTGCTCGAGACGAGGGCAGGGGCACGCGCTCGTGGGCGCAGATCGTTGGAATCGAGACCCTCCGCAAGTTCTTCGAGGACCGTGACGCCGACGCCGCGCTGGCAGCGTTCGAAGAGTATTGGCCATACGCGGAGGGTACCGGATCACAGATGCTGAGTTGGGCGCTGCAGATGGCCGCTGACGACCTGGCAGCGACCGACCGCTGGATCGAAAGAATGCTTGCGGATCGGGGAAGCCAATTCTCTGCCGCAAGAGTGTTGGCCAGCTTTCCCGAGCGACGAGAACGGGCGCTGGAACTCGCGCGCCAGGGACTGGAACGCCCTGCGCGAGCCGGACGGGAACCCGCAGATCTCGTGGTGCATCCCAGAAGACCACTTGGCCGGACCGTGAGCGAGTATGCACGAACCCGGGCCCGACAGTGGGCGGACCGGCTGGTGACTTACAGCGAGCTTCTCTCCGCTGCGGGAGAGGAAGACGAGGCGTTGGAGGCTCTTGAGGAGGCGGTCGCCACAGCGGTGGACCCCGCGGTCTTCCAACGCCTCGCTGACCTGAAGTTGTCTCGGGGAGACATCGCGGGTGCGACGCGTGACTACGCCGTTGTCGCGGTCGATCCCCTTACAAGTATCGCCGAGGCGGATTCGCTGGCGGCCCTGGTCGGGCAGAATCCCGAGGGCCCGGAATGGCGCGCTCTTCTCGAGTCGGCCGAAGCACGAATGCTTCCGCGCATCCTCGCGGACACCGTCCGGTGGGCCCCCCGCCCCAACAGCGTCGCCGACAAGCACGGAAACCGTATGCCCGTTCCGGACCTCGTCGCGGGCAGGACCACCGTGCTCGTCTTCTGGACGCGGGGCTGTGCATATTCTGTCGACGAGATTCCGCAGGTGCTGCGTCTCCGCGAACGCCTTGATCCCAACGCTGTCCAAATCCTCTCTGTCACGACTGACGACCAGCCCGGTCCGGGCATGGAAGAGTTCATTGCGGCCCGAGGCGTGAGCTATCCCGTGTATTATGATTTGGATGCAGAGGCCCAGAACGCTTTCGGCGTCAGTGGGACTCCGGCGTACTTTGTATTGGACGCCAGTGGCAACGTGCGTTTCGCCTTCTCGCACGTCTCCGACATCCCGAGGCAGTTGGAGGCACTCGCGCAACTCCGGGACAACCCGCTGCCGAAATCGTAGCCCGATGAGGTGGAGTGCAGGCCGTGGTGGTCTCTTCTACGATACCCTGGCGCACCGCGAGCGGGCACGTACGATTTCCCATCCACAACCACCACCACCTTCCTCGGCTTCTCGTCCACCTCCCCGGTCGAGTGCCGGACGCTTTGCCACCGCTCCATGGCCACACCGGAATCCCCGTGGCTTGAAGTGGCCGTCTAAAGCCTAGACCCGCCGTAGTCAGCCGATCGCTGGAAGGATCCGGATGACGATCAAAGCGTTCCCCAACCACCCATGCCGCCATGCCCATTGCCATTGCCGCTATCGCGGCGTGCGGCAACGGCGCGCCTGCCGACCGCTCCTCGGCCATGGTCACCGACAGCGCCGGCATCGAAATCGGTCACCAGCGATCCGTGGACGACCGCGGAGGCTCGCTGCGCAATCGGCGACGAGCCGATCCTCTCGATCGGCGCACGCGAAGGGGACGCTCCCCACATCTTCTTTCAGGTGCGCCATGCGGCCCGCCTCGCCGACGGCTCCGTGGCGGTCGTGGACGGCTCCAGCCGAAAAGTCCGCGTGTTCGCCGAATCCGGTGCACACCTCGTTTCCATGGGTGGTCGTGGCGAGGGACCCGGTGAATTTCGCAGCCCTTGGCTCCTATGGGTCCTGCCGGGTGACACCCTCTGGGTAGGCGACTACCTGCCCTGGCGCTTCAACATCTTTTCCGCGGACGGGGTGTTCATCCGCTCCATGGCTCCAGACGACTTTTCCCTGCACACCCTCATCCCTCCTGGCGGCGTGCTGGACGGGGGCGCCTCAGTGAATGTGACGCAGGCGACTGGCGGAGCGGGTGACCATTTCGCCACTCCGGTGAACTACCTGGCGATCGCACATGGCCCCGATGGTTCCGTTCTCGATACGCTTGCGACCCTGCCGGGAAAGCGGCTCGTTGCGATGCCGGGATTCGCCGGTTTCGTCGAGCCACTCTTCGAGGCGTCTTCGCTGGTAGCCGCCCGCTCGTCCACCGTCGCGATGACCACCGCGCGGGAACCGGAGGTTCGGATCCTGGATGGAACGTTCCGGCTGCGCCGCATCATACGCTGGTCGGATCCGGACAGAGAAGGTGACCGGCGTGCACGTACAAGCGGCTCACGAGGACTACATCGCCGAGCATGGCGGTCCCGGAAGCCCGGGCTGGAGCGCAGGGCACGAGGCTGCCATCAGCGACAATCGACCCGTTGCCGAGGTCTTTCCGACCGCTTCGGATCTCATGATCGGGTATGACGGGCGCCTGTGGCTGAAGCGTTACACGAGGCCCCGCGAAGAATCGTCATGGATGGCCTTTCAGGCGCGTGGGGACTTCTAATGCCACTTCCGTCCCGGTCTGGAATTGACACCGCTCGAATTCGGGGCTGCCTACCTGCTCGCCGTGCACCGCGACGACCTGGGGGTGGAACGGGTCGTGATGTACAACCTGACAAGGAACCGTAGTTGACTCCCCCGGGTCCTCGACAAGCGGAGAGGGCGCCCCCACCCGCGCCGGGATGCTTTCGGCGTGACGGGTGGGCCGGGGTCTGGCGGAAGCTCGGTACGGCTATGTGCTCAGCGAACTCTTCCCGGTCATGACAGTCCAGGACCAGGTGTTTTCGCCGTTCTATCGCCTCGTCATCTCCAGACCCGGCATGAGTCCGGACACTGTTGCGAGCTTTCGAAGCAACAACGCGCTCTGGTTCGATGCCGCCGATCGCATCCCCTATTCGAGTGCGTGGACTCCCTTCGGTGATGCCGGGGCCTGGGCCACCATCGGCGACTCGACTCTGGTCTTCGCCGACGGATACACGGGGGAGATCGCCTGGCATCACATGAGGCAGGCGGGGGTGGAGGTCGGTCGCTTGGCTCTCGTCCCGGTCAATGTGCGTGCGGTGTCGGACTCGGACCTGTCGGAAGTCAAGCGGCAGATCAGGGCCGATTGTGGCGACGCGCTCCCCGGCAGGATTGAGTTGCGCGGTCCGGCTCTCTGGTCCGGCATCACCCGCTTGGTGGCCGACGAATCCAGCGGACTGATCTACATCGGGACACCCCTGACGGGAGGATCCCTTCAATGGCGAGTGCTCCATCCGGACGATGCGGTCACATCGTTGATTCTGCCGGAACGCCTCGACCTGAAATCGGTCAGGGGACAGATGTTATACGGTGTGGTGGAAGATGAATTCGGCGTTTCAACGGTTCGAGTGCTCCGGAACTCTCGCTAAGGCCACACCGCCTCGGCGACATCCAGGTGTACCAAACGTCTAGGGGTTCTCGATTTCGAGACGGGGTTTCCTCTCCAGTCTCTTTGAGACGCCGGGTCCGCCGAGGCCCCCGTCGGCCTGGCGCCGGCGCGCGCTGACCTGTTAGAGGCGGTGCCGCTGGCACTTGCTCGTCCCGCTGGAGGTTACCTTCCCGGTAGCGAGCCGTCCCGCCCGGAGCCGCGCGGCCCACCACGACGACGGCGGGCTGACGACCATGAAGCACAGAAAAGTTGCAGCCGTAGCGGCGTGCATCGCCGCGCGGCTTGAGGGAGCACGATGGACATAGCCAAGACGCTCAGGAGCTACGACGGGAAGCGGGTCGCGCCGTTCCGAGCCGTGGCCGAAGCGGTGCGGGATACGCCCGAGCGCGCCCTGCCGCGGCTCCTGGATCTCGCGGCGAGCGACGAGGCGGCGCTTCAGGTCGGCGCCACATGGGTGATCAAGTGGCTGGCCGAGCGTGGAGACGCGCCGCGCGGGGAGTCCACCGCGCGGGTCGTCGACCTCCTCGACCACGTGGAGGAGCCGGACGGGCTCCTGCACCTCCTGCAGACACTGCCGCACATGGAGCTGCCCGCCGACCGCACCGTGACGCTCAACCGCGCCCTCAGGAGGCTGATCCGGTCGCGGCGCGTGTTCCTGAGGGCATGGGCGTACAACGGGCTCGGGCTGATGGCGGCGGCGGAGCCGGGGCTCCGCAATGAGATAGAGGCGCTGTTCGCAGCAGCGGAGGAGCGGGAATCGGCGGCGGTCAGGGCGCGCATCCGGCACGCGAGGGCTGGCCTGGCTTCCAGCTAGCCAGAAAGCAGGGCGGCCAGTTGCCGTACGTTATCCTGTCTTCTCGCAGGGAGTTGTGAGGTGGACGGCCTTGAGGCCCGGATCGGCATCGGCGCTCCGCTGGCCGTGGTGTGACCGCAAGCGGCTTCCGGCCCCAAGATTGAGTGGCGGGAGAACGGGCGCAGGCTCACCCGGTCGCTCGGACACCGCGAGTGGGTGAGGGCGGAAGCGGCAGAGTCAGGGGAGCCGAATCACGGCAGGAAGTCACGTAAGTTGAACTGGGACTGCACGATCTGCGTTTCTTGCCGTGGGACAATACTTGTTTCCGTCGAGTCAACATAGCCGGAAAGACAAATCGTTTGGCCGGAACCGCGCGCACCCCTAAGGGCCCCTGCACTTGCTTCTCCGGCCCGGAGCCGGTCCAGATGATTCGGCGAAGCCAACCTTAGTCACTTGCCGTTTCGGCCAGGAACACCCTTCGGGAGCAGGATCGGGTGTTGGGCGTGCAGAACTCGGGCGCGGTCAAGTGTCAGGCAATTCCTCAGCGGATCCCACTTTGCACTCGACGGGGCACCCCCGGATCAGCGAAGCTCGTCCGGCAACCTCTTCACCACCACGTAAGGCACGTCGAAATCGTCCGTCTCCACGAAGGCAGCTAGCCCGTCGGGGCCGAAAGCCTCGGGTAGCGCCATGGAGCCGGGCGCAAATGTCCCCAAGTAGCGCCCGTCCGCTGTGATTAGATCGATGGGGTCGCCTCCCGTCCCTTCCTCACCTCGGCGGCGGACCCAGATGGTCCCTTCCCAGCCCGTCCGTAGGCCGAGCAGGACTGGCATTTCTGGGTAGAACTCCATGGACTCGATCCCGGCGCGTTGGGCTTCGATCATCGGCTGATACATCGCCCGCATGGTCGCGTCACCGGTCGGTTGTCCCCCTTCAAGGGCCTCCAGTCGGCGCTCGATCTCCTCAGTCCTGATTCGGGACGATACGGGCCTGGGCTGGAACGGCCGCGTCACGATCCGGGTCACGCGGCCGCCCGGCTCGGTGAACTTGATTGCGTAGGCGGAGGAGTCGGAATATGCAATGCCCCCGCCAGGAAGCGCACCCGCCATCAGCTCCGGCTTGAATGCATGCCGATCCGAGGGGGGGTTCCATGCCGTCGCAGCCGTGTCAACGGCGGCCTCGTCACCGCTAAGGTCGTAGCTCAAGACGTACCGGAACTGGGATCTCCGCCCCGGATCCGATCTCCCCATGTAGATGACCAAGGTCGTGGAGAGCACCCGCTCCAATCCCGGGAGGGCCTGAATGCCCCCCCAAAGGATCGGACGCCCCGTGCGGTCGCCGCCCACAGGGATCGTACGTTCAAACTCGCCGCCTGCACCGAAGAGGGCGAATCCGACGCGCCCCGCATCGTAGACGGCAACCCGCCCGTCCCGCAGGACGGCGAACCGGAGAGCCGCTGCGTATTGGTTCCCGAACTCACCGGGGCCGTCCCCCTCCCCGATGAACTGGCGCACCAGATTGCCCTCCGGATCGACCACCGAGATCCGCATCGCTTGTGTGTCGAGAATGTAGAGGTTGCGGGCGCCGTCGAAACCGAGGCCGGCAATCCTACTGAAGGTGTCCCAGCCACCCCCATCCAGCGAGCCCAACTGGTAGATTTCCTCGAAGTCGGGGTCGAGGAGCCTGTCCTCGGTCGGCAGTTCGATCATCTTTTGGGCGGCGAGCGAGGGTGCGGTCCCTGCGAGCATCGTGATCAAGGCCACTGCGCCCGCCACCATACGGCGTAGCGACGACACGACATAGGACATAGTGCAACTCCTTAGAGTAAGAGCGCTTCCACAATTTCAACGATCCCCAGCTACTCGACGAGGAGAGGAGTAGGCGAGCATGGAACATCGAGGACGGAAACCCCGTCACCTCGGTCAGCAGAGCTTCGCCGCCTGATGCCGTTTACACAAATCTCCCGACACGAACCCCTGACATGGTGATCTGGAGCGAGCATTGCATTCGCGCCCTCGCGCCTTCCGGAAACCGGCTCGAACGCCGCATCAGCTGATCCACCTTTGCGAACATTCACATCGAATAAGTTCTGCTGCTCCGGCGTCAACAGGCTCCGCACCAGCTCCCTATACTTCATTTCCAACCCGAGAGCCTGCATCACCACCGCCATCTGGTTATTCCCGCGCAACTGGCCGTACTCTTCCAAGTACTCGGTCCTGAGCTCGTCAACTCGCTTCAGTTGTTCGGTCGACAGCTCGATCTCGTAGGGGCGGGCGATCCAGGTATCAATGGGTGTACGGCGGCCCTCGGAAGCCGTGTCGGCGCGCGGCTCCTGAGCGACCGTAGGCACAGCAGCAACACACAGCGCGCAACCGACGACGGCCACGTAGAGTGCCGTAGCTCCGCATCGGATCCTCATAGGTTTTTTCATGGGTTCTGAATCCTCCAATGAAACGGGCACGATGTGATCCACGGTCGGACTTCCCACCGGCACCGGCAAGGGATCAACGTCAGCGACTCGGGTCCGCTGCCTCGCGGACGCGCTCCACCAGCTCCCCAGCCGTGACTCCGCCGGTGGCGATGCGATCGCCGATCTGGAGAGCAGGCGTGCCGCGAACGCTCAGTGTACGGACACGTGCTAGGTCCGTGCGTACGGCTGCCCTCGCCGCCGAGGCAAGGTCGGACATGCACGCCCCAAAGGAAGTCGAGTCCGGAATGTCGCTCTCTGCCATGAGCGATGACAGAGGCAAAGACTCACCATTCAGTGGATCGCCGAAGAGTGCCTCATGCATCTCCGGGAAACGGCCCTGCTCGCGTGCACACTCCGCCGCGACCGCGGCCTCGAACGCAAGAGCGTGCCCGGTCAACGGAAAATGGCGGTATATGACCGCGAGACTGTCGCCCAACTCTTGACGCGCCAAGTCGAGTTCTCCCTCAAACCGACGGCATGCAGGGCACTGATAGTCGAACCACACAACCAGCCTGTACGGAGCATCCGCCAACCCGATTCGCCGGTCAAACATCAAGTCTTGCTTCCACCCCTCGAAAGCTGTGGCGCCATCGATAACCTCGGGGGAAAGCATAAGACTACGCACGACAGCCCACGTCATCAAAACGGCGCAGGCCACTAGAACGAGGTCAAGGGCCTTCGTCAATCTCGACCGCATGAAACCCTCCGAATGCCGAATAAACGAAATCGAAAGCGCCGCCGCTTGGGGGGGGGCACCGACCGTCGGTGTCCCCCCAAGTCTCCGGATGCGCTTGCCTTCTTCCTGACTACCTATCTCTCGCAGCCACAGAACTTGGGGCCGCCGCTCCCTTCGAAGAAGCAGCAATACGATCCGCTGTCGCATAACTTGGTGGGGACGCAGCAGTCGGTGGGAGGCGGGTCACTGCAGCCGAACGCGCTGTTCGCCACGGCCGACTGCGGAATGGCCAAGAACAACAAGCCGGCCATGATGACGATAGCCGCGGCAAGCCGCCCGGTACGATTCAGCATTTGATCCTCCTTGGTTGAGTTCTTCGGTGCCCCGCATCCGACGGGACCGCCTTTCCGGCGCTTGGGATAAAGATGCGCGGTACCGCGACCCGACGTTAGCGGGAGATTCCCGCAACTGCTGACGGGAGAATTACTGATTCCCATGACGGGAGAATCCCGTCACAGCTTTCGGCGGTCCGCCGGTTGTGCCGCCGTCTACTCCCGTTCGTTGCCGCGCAACAGCCCGCTCTCGAGAGCGAACCGCAGGATGTCGGTGCGGCCGGTCAGGCCCAGCTTGCGCCGCGCGCGCGCCAAGTACCCCCCGACCGTCTTCGGACTGACGAACATCCTCTGGGCCGTCAACCCGCTGGCGTACAACTGGATCGCCGTGCATTCCTGCGCCGACAGAGCTTCCAGCCCGGGCGCCTCCCGGACAGGGCTGCGTTGGCGGCGAGCGAGAAGCGCAGCGCCACGGCGCCGGAGGGTAGGAATGCCCTCGCACCAGGGCTTCGATCGCCACGATGAGGTCCGTATCGGCCACCGACTTTGTTGAGATAAGCCCGCCGCCCCGGCATCGAGCGCCCGCGAAAGCTGATCCCTTCGGCTGGACGGGCGATCGGGCTTGGGTTGATCGCGCTGGTCGCTCGGGCCCTGGTCGGCGAGGAGACCGTGCCAGCATCCGGGGTATCGGTGTGCAGGTTGTAGTGGCGCACGCCGGGGCGCGACCGGAGCTGGACCTCTTTCCGTTTACCGGGCCGCCCCCGCTTCACCCCGAGTTCCTTCGGACCAGTTCTTGAGCCCGAGATTGGGCGCGGATCGGCATCGGCAGCTTTCGTTCCCGACGGCCGGATTGAAACCCATGGCACGCGAGAGTCGTAGGATGCCGCCCTTCGGGTCACCGAAGCGTGAAGGGCAGCACGAGCGAACGACGCGAAGCACCGGAGGAGTCGCGCGTAGTCAGGTTGATCCACCCCAGGGCGGAACCGGTGCCCGTGTCCATCGACATGGGCGCTTGCGGGCTCGTTCGCCGAACCGGCCTCCGCGTGACCGCCAGCCGCGCTTGCGCGAGGGCCGCTTGAACGGGTTTCCCGGAGCGCTCGCCGACGTGCTCCTGCCCCGCGTCGGCGGCTGCGGTCGCCGGGTCCCGGACGCGGCCCCCACGGGCTTCTCCGACGCCCGTTTCGTGGTCCAGCCCAGCCAGCCAGCCCAGCAGCTTACTCCTTGGGGCCACACTCCGTGCGTCCCCTGCGGAGGCTGGCGGGGGGCCGCGCCCCCTCTGACCCCGGCACAAACCCCGCGCCGGCAGCGTTCGCGGTTGGGGGTCCGAAGGTCCCCCCCGGTCGGCCAGTCGCCAGGTGTCCTCCCGGCCGCCGACCGATCACCGCCGGTCGACGCCCGTCGGCTTCGCGGCTGAGTCCGCGGAGTGACCGGCGAGCGGCGTGGTCGGCGTCGCCGCCGCTTCGGCGCCGGTCCCCCGGCCTCCGGGACGGACTCCGTCCGTTCCTCCCGCCGGGGTCGAGTCCCCACCCTACCCCGGACGGAAGGAGGGCCAACCCAACGGCTTTAGCACCTGACGTTGCCAGAGACAACTGCAGGGAATCAGCTCTACCCCAACGATCGACGTCTGAGCGAATGATACGCTCGCTCCCCGTTCCTTTCGAGTAGCCAACGCGCTCTCGCGACTCGATGAGACGCTTGGAAGATCCGCCCGTTGGACAAGTCGAAGTGGGCCGTCGCGAGTTCCCTCGCGATGCGCGCCCGAACCTGCTGAGACTTCTCGCTGCTCACACTCCCCAACCCGTAACGGCCAGGCGGGGCACCGGAAAGCGGATACGCTTCTTCCGCCGCTTCGATCACGGCAAGGCCGTCACGCCAAACGGCGTCCACCACCCGCCGAAGCGAGCGAACAGGCTTCTCGAAGTCGGACGCGAAATGAGCTTCCTTCGCGGAAGCAGCCAAGAACGCATCGTCGATACTCCGAAAACGATCAACAGCGCTATCCCATGTCGCGGACTTCCAGACCGGATGCCAAACGTTCGGTCGCAGATGCCATTCATTGGGGGACATGATCTGATTCCTTGCCGATCAGGATGGACGA
The DNA here is from genome assembly GCA_028819075.1 of Gammaproteobacteria bacterium. NCBI lineage: Bacteria > Pseudomonadati > Pseudomonadota > Gammaproteobacteria > Gammaproteobacteria bacterium. Next base: position 110,016 of record JAPPMM010000052.1, on the reverse strand, counting down.
ATCGCGGCAGACAAACGGGGCTGGACCAGTGAACAGGAATGGCGTCTGGTTTTCGCCGCCACGGCTCCTTGGGGTTGTAGCCTCGTGCCCGCGCCATGCACACTGACACCTCGCGTGCTCCAAGGCGTGGCAGCGATCCGTGAGAGTGCAACAAGTCGCGGACCGGGATCATTGCTCCGCGATCTCCAAATGGGGGCGGCTTTCGCGCCCAGCGTCTCCAGCCAGTCCGTCCCCCCGCCCATCAATTCTACCACGGACCCACGCATGTTGGGAACCCAGCCGAGCGGCCGGGCGTTCGGATCGTCCGCCTCCGCGCGAACGGGGCGCGGCACCGCCGTGGATGCCTGACTGACTAGCCCCCAAAGGGCGGGATGGGCCGACACCCGGAGGTCACGCCCTCTGGCGGAGAGCTCCTCGTCCGGCGAGCTTCCGTTGCGCAGATCGTGCAGTCCATCAATCGAGGGAATCGAACGATGGCACGCACGAAACGAAGTCGTCGGAGCTACGGCGCTGGCGAGTGGGGCCGGAACCGGGTGAGAGTGTTCCCCGATCCCAAGACCGGCATCTTCCAGATCGAGTGGCGGTCGGTGGCGGAACGGATCGCGGAGTTGCGGGCGGCTGGGATTCGGAACGGGGATGCATACAGGAGCGTGAGGCCATGAGCAAAAAGAGGCGCGCAACCGAAGGCGACGTGGTGGCAGAGGAGAAGAAGCGGGTGCCGCTTCCGGGTTTATCCAAAGCGGATCTCGAAAAGGTACGGCGGGAGGGAGAACAGCACGCCCGTGACATGGCCAGCATCGGCCACAACTTTCTCCTTCACGTTGTGTCGCCTCCGCATCTACCTGATCGCCCGGTCACTCTCCGGGCGGTAGCCATCCCCCTTGACTACAAATGCAAGATTCGGGAGAAGATGGTTCGGTCCGCAAGGGAATTCCTCCGCTATGCGTCCATGATCGAGGATCTGGACCAAAGGCTGACGTTGATCCTCGGCAACGCCATCGAGGGCAAGCCGTTGCTGGACGAGGTTGACGGGGCACCTACGGGAGAGTGAACCGATGAAGGATGGTTTACCTGATCGCACTAAGTGAACCTAGGAGCCTGGCGACGGTGGAGCCGCCACGACGCGAGCGTCGTCGCGGGCGCGGGCTTCACGGTCCCGCTGGCCGCCAGCCTGAACTTCGGGGCGGAGGTCATGTACCTGGACGGGGTCCTCGGGATCGACGAGGAGTACACCATGACGGGCAGCCTTCACGGCGACGGCGGGGTTCGGGATTCCGCTGGGGTGAGGAGGATAGCTACGTGAAGGCCATGGCGCTTGTGCGAGAGTTGCAGGCGGCGAGAGCGTATCGGGTCCGGGACTGGCACTCCTTCGAGCAACTGATTCCGGCCGCGCCCGGCGTGTACCGATTCACGAATGCCGACGGGTTGCGAGTCTATGTTGGCGAGACCAGCGATCTCCGCGAGCGGCTTCGCTATCAGGTTGTCGGTGCCCGGATCGACAATCCTGGGTGGAAACCGCGTCCTTCTGTCGGTGGAGTCAACCTGGTGAACAAGGTGGCGAAGGATCAGCGCGACGGACGCGGGTGGTCCTCCTACGAAATCGACCCCAGCGATCCGACCGAGATCGAGGCGCTGAACGCGACCCTCGACGCCATTGACGGGCTGTCCGTGCAGTGGGTGGAGTGTCCGGACGGAAAGAACAAGCGCGAGCGCGTCGAACACTTGGCCGATCGTTGTGTCTTTGACGGGCGGTGCAGGTGTCGTTCGTGACCTAGCATCCCGACGCCGCAGGACCCGCAACCGCCGCGCACCCGCGCGCGACGCACGGCAATGATCGCCAGTACATCCGTGGAGTTCTAACCGAGCATGTGGACAGATTCGTCGACGAGTACCTCCGCGTGAAACGGAGCGTGGTGCGGGAAATAGACTGGGCGGGAGGTGCCCACCCACCTCATCGGCGTCATTTGCTGGTCCGACGAGGACCGAGGGGTTGAAGCGTGGCCTGTGGAATCTGGTACTACACCGTCGCCGAAGCTGAGCTTGTGGGCGTGCTCCTCGGTGCGTATGGCGTTCCGCGGGAGAGCTTCGCCGACCTTGCCGTAGCAAGACCGTATGGAGGAGGACGTCTTGGAGAGGGTAGGTATGGAGGCCGGCCACCCATCCGCCATGCAGCGATGGATCAGGGTTGCCGTATGGCTGGAGCTAATTCCTCCTGATCGTAAGCTGACCACTACGGATCGGCGAAAGAACGCCGTCGCGGCGGTGATGGGCCTACTGATCCTAGTGCTCGCCATGCTCGCGGATGTCGCTGTCGTCGGTGTCCGAGCTTGCAGCGGATCGCCCGACTAATTGGGCTGGCACGCAAGCCGAATCGTCGGGGGCCGGGCGCGTTCACCGCGGCCTTTGGCGCCCCCGCCTACGCCGCACCGTAGTGTGAGAACGACGGTGGGGGGCGATTCACACTTCAACCCTCCGGCGATTCACGCCGGCCTTCCTGCGCATCCGCTGGCGCGGCAGTGTCTTGCGGTACCACCGCCGGTTGCGCGGTGGCACACCGGCGACAGGTGCCGTGACGGGAGCGACCCCCCTCGCCGAGGGCTCGGTACGGCGTAGGGCCGAGCGTGGTTTCACACCCTCGTCCCCGCCTCCAAGGGGTCGCTCCAGCAGCATCAATCCGTCCCGGAAGGGTGTCGAGCGCCGCTACGAGGCGGCGGAGGACCGGTTGGCCAGACCGGCTGGTCGGCCCCGCCGCCTCGGCGCCGGTTCCCCGGGCCTCCGGGACGGGCAAAGCCCGCCCCTCCGGCCGGGGCGCTGACTTCACAACTCGGCGGCCCGGCCGCTTACACCCCGCCGTAGCCGACCAAAGCTGCATGGTGGGTTGTCAGGGAGGGGCGGCGGAATCGGACCCGCGTTCGGATGACGAGTCTCCCGGGGCCCGAACGTTGGTGGACAAGCGAAGCGCGTCAGCCCGCCAGCTGCGACCGATTGCCAGATCAGAGCAAATCGTCGGAGCCTCGAACGGGATTCGGTGAGGAAACGGCGGTGCGGGTCCTGCGGCAAGCGCCAGGTGGGCCGTCCCCGGCAGGAAACCGTGTGCGCGGTTCGCTTCGAGATCCCCGGTTCCTCGTCGAGGCTGTGCTCGAAGGCGATTCTCACCCGACCCGTACCCCTCGGAGACCCGAGATCGTCGAGCCTGGGCGATCCTAGAGCCCGTAGATACGCCGAAACCACGTCTGGATCGACCGTTTCCAGACGATCCGCGTGGCGATGGGCGCGCCCGCGCCCAAGACCGGCCGAGCCGCCGACTCTGGACGACGCGCCCGAGCGGCGCGAGGTTCCGAACGTGCAGATCGTGCAATCCATCGAATCGAGAGAGGAATCGAACGATGGCACGCACGAAACGAAGTCTGCGCTCGTACGGCGCCGGCGAATGGGGCCGAAACCGGGTGAGGATCTTTCCCGACCCGAAGACCGGCAACTTCCAGATAGAGTGGCGCGCGAACGGTCGGAGGCTCACCCGGTCGCTGGGGCACCGGGACTGGGTGAGGGCGAAGAAGCAGGCGGACGAGTTCGCCGCGGGCTTCATCGACGCGCCCAACGGCAAGGCGGAAGCCGAGCCCGAGCCGCTCACGCTGGAGAGTGCGGAAGAGCCGCGTCGTATGGGCGCATCACCGGTCCGTCCGCTCGATCACTTCCCAAACGCCCTTTCGACCTCGTCGATGATAGGAATCGCCGTGGTGGCGAGGTCAGTCATGCCGTCAACGTAGTAGTCCGTAATTGGGCCTCCCCCATTCTCCAATTCCCGGTACAAGTCTGGAAGAAGGGCATTCCAGCTGGCTTTTTCGTCGCTAACCCGCCCCAAGTACGGCCACCAGGAGTCGCTTCGTCCCGCAACGAGGCCAGTTCGAAGGTTCTCCTCAAGACGCTCGCGCCGCTCCTTTTCCGCCCTAGTAGCTATGCTGCTCTTGGCCAGCGGGTGAAGCACGCCCCACCTCCAACCGTTTGGTCCTGGCCCTGCCGATTGCATTACGACGGCCGTACACCCTTCGTACGGAGGGTGCGTGGTTCTGCGGTTCTCCCACGGACGCCAGCTCCCGCGATAGATCCAAAGAAAATTGGCCCATCCTTTTTCTCCACCGTACTTGGTTTCTGTCTGGAGATCCGAGCCACTGCCGCCCAATTCCTCCTCGACCCTCTTGTGGATCATCGTGCGCAGATGTTCCAGGAACCGCTCGCACAGCCTTGCCTTGATGGCTGGCCACGCGTCATACACCGCTTGCGCGGTTGGAAGCTGATTCGGGTTTGAGAAGAGGTAGTCCTGCATGGCGCGAGTTTCGCTGTCGGTCGGCATCGAATGACCTCCGAAGTTTCGGCAATACGTTTCAGCGTCCCTGAGGAAGTAGCGTAGTCGTTCGGGGTCGCAACGTTGACGGCAAGCCGCGAACCAGTTCGCCAGCGAAAGCTCTACTCGGAAATCGTCGAAAACGTCCCCAGAGCTGCCTTCCGAGTCCACGCTCGCAGCGTCGGCCCGATAGGCCATGATGGCGAAGCGTTCGTGCCATCGCTGAAGCTCGTCTTGCGGGATACTCGATTCATCGGGACCGTCGCTCGTGGGCGAAAGATAGAGCAGCAGAAAGCGGTTGGAGTACTCCTGTTCGAGATAGCCGAGGTAGTCCTTGACCTGGTTGGGCTGGTCATCCGCGTAAGGCTTATTCTCGATGGCGAGGCAGAAGGCACGATCACCGTCCGGGATCTCCACGGAGATGTCCAGGCGACGGTTGTTCGTGATGGTCCTCTCCGTGACTACTCCGATCCGTTTCGTGAAGGCGGTACCCAGCTTCGGCCGGTGACGAATCTCGGCCAGTCCTTCTAGCAACGTCGCGAGGAAGATCGTTCCTTGGCCGTGGGGCCCCGCGGGATTGAGCAGATCGGCAATGATCCTCGAGAGTCCGGCCTCGGACGTGTTCAAGTAATCGGAGACGTTGAAACGACGTGCTAGGTGACGGTCAAGATCTCGTTCGAGAACCTTGGCGGTGTCCAGCCGAGGCGACAACTCCACGAAAAACCGCACGATCTGGCGATGCTCTGCTCGTCTAGCATCTTCGAGGTGCCTACCGAGTTCGCGGAAGAAGCGTGCGTATCGTCGCCGACTCTTCAGGCTCGCGTCATCCATGATCCTGATTGCCGCCTGCCAAGCCAACTCCTCCCACAGCGTCCGCCAGACCAACCCCGTCGTTGATCATCGGCCAGCCTCGCCCCGCGTTCGCTCCGGCGGCTTTGCGGCGCTGCCTGCCCGCCCCCCGCAAGGTGGTATAGCGCGATCAGAATGAAGTCTCTCGCCTTCTCGTGGAGAGTCGGGCTCTGCGCGGCTACCGGGGACGCCTCATGCGCGGAGCGCGACGGAACGCCAAGCGCGCGAGCGTCATAGCTGAATGTGCCACTCGAAATCAGGGATGCCCGAACATGTAACGGTGACCAGCCGTAACCCGGCCTCGGTCACGAACAGGGCCTGACTGCCGCCGTGCAACTTGTTCCACGCCACGCAGACGACCTGCGTGAACTCCATCGCGTCAAGGCTCTTGGTACCGACCATGCGGCCCGTCTCGTGGTTGAGCACCACTCCCAGCCTGTCACCCTCGCGCTCAACTCTGACCACAACATCGCAGATTGCGTCCATGAGGCTTAGGCCAAGCGCCGCCGTGCCGTTTTCCTCGCAGCGCTGGAGCCGGGCTAGCTCCTCACGCAGGCGGTCCTGTTCCACCACCCTATCGAATTCCTCCTGACGCGCGCGGCTTTCGAGGACGCTCTGGCAGATGCGCCAGAAGGCTGCGGAATCTCGAATGACGGTTTTGGCCCGGCAGTAGTCGAAGTCCTCGGTAGAGAGCGTGGCGATTAGCGAGTCGTGGTGTGCTACTACGCTGTCATAGGCGGGATCGCCTTGGTTTAGGCCGAGGAATCGCAGGCACCGTTCCTTCCATCCTTCCTCGTAGACACGGTTTGACATCTCGCGGACGCAAGACATGTATTGCGCGTTGGTCAACTCCTGGGCGTGCACGTGTCCCGTCAGGATGCTCGCCGTAGTCGCGAGCGCGATGATGGCGAGAACGGTCCTCATGTTGCTTCCCTCGCTGGCGCACATGTAATGCTCTCATATACGAAACTGCGGAAGCGCCCGAGAGCAAGCAAGAACAGCGCTACCAGAGGTGAAACTGCCCGCCGATGGCCTCCACGTCGCGTGCGGGGATCGAAGCTCTGGCGCAAGAGACTGGGCGCGTCCTGACCAGCGATCCCCGCTGAACGAACCAGCGCGACGCCGTTCACGGGGGACGCCCTGCGAGCCGTATCACGAGGCACTGGTCAAGCCCCTCGACGTCGTTCGTAGAGCCATGCGCGCGCCGATATGCGCGCGCGCTCCAGTCTTGCTTCATGCTCGTGCGCGCGCCTGGAGCAAACGGCATCGCAGTAATCCGATTCGCGGTTGGGATGCACCGGCCGCGAACAGCCGTCGCGCTTGCAGACCTTGTCAGCGCGCTCGACGCGGAGTCTCTTGCGTAGTATTCGCCGCCTCATCGCACATGCAGGAACTCGAAGTACGCGCGCCCTTCCTCACCAAGCGATCTGACGGTCACCGCAGCGCCCCTGACCCGGCTCACGCCAGCCTCCAACATCATCTACGATAGGCGCTCGGCCAACATCGTCGTGTCGCCGACGACCCGGACCGGCCGGAGGGAGGTGCTGTGCTGCTTTCGTCGAGCAAGATGGATGTGATCGGTCAGCACTTGTGCGACGTCACCAGCGCATGGCGAGGACCGAGGAAACGTCGCCACGCCAAGCCCAAAGGGGATGGGTGCCGACCTTCCAAGCTGTCATGCGAAAGACCGGATATCCTGCCAGCACGGTTGCACCGTCCTCGCTGGCTGGATCGGCCTCCGGCCCCTCCAAGAGGAACACGGGCCCCTCCCCGGTGCTCTGGACGAATACTGTAGTGCCCTGCGGGATGCCATCAAGGATGTTTTGGGGCTCGCGGGTCACGTGAATTCGCTTACGTTGCATTCGAGTGCGCGATGTGCATCAGTAGTCGGCCGCTTCCCTTCAATACTGGCCATCGTTCCCCCGCGGGGCTAGACGAAAGCCCATCTCGTCACGATTCTGCCGCTAAATCGCTCCTATGGTGCCAGTTTTCCACTTATCCACCGCGTCTTTCCACCGATCTGCTCTCCAGTCCATCACGTCCGGGAGGTGAATCGTCTTGCAGTCGCTCTTGGCGGCATAAGGCATCGATATCGTCGCATATGAGAAACGCAGGAGACCCGCTGCTGAAGCGATCACGATCACGGCGTTCGTCGCAGTCATGTGGCCCGGCGGACTACTTGTACCGATACGTGATGCGGCCCTTCGACAGATCGTAGGGTGACAGCGCGCACTTGACCCGGTCGCCCCCCAGCACCCGGATGTAGTTCTTGCGCATCTTTCCGGCGAGATACGCGAGAATCGAGTGGCCGTTCTCCAGGCGGACCCGGAAGGTGGCGTTGGGAAGGACTTCGGTAACGACCCCTTCGATTTCGATCGCCTGTTTTGCCAAGGGCGGGTCTCTTCTCAGGAACAGAGGTAGGCAGCAGGTCAGCCTAACGTCCGTGACACGATCCCGCCGCGCAAGCCGCGTTGTCGGGCCATGCTCGAATCGGCCCTCGCCGCGATGGCGTTGGCGCCAGCAGACGCCTGCAGGCTCGGGATGCGGTCGTCCCAGGCGTCCAATGGCCTTCCTGCCAAGGATTGATGGACTGGGAGCGACCCCCGGGGGAGGGTGGGATGGGCGTGCACATCCCGACCCTCCCCGATGCCCGCACTGGGCATCGAAACAGGGGGGTCGCTCCCAGCCACGGCCAAGGAGCGCGGATCGGCATCGGGTGCTCCGTCGGCCGTGGCGCAACCGCTAGGCCGTCAGCGACTTGCGGCATTTGGCGCGTGTCCATATGAGCGCGGATTCCGTGTCCGGTCGACGTCGATGTCAAATACACATCTCCCGTTCGGCCACGGGACGGCCGGATTCCCCGTCAGAACAGCGTCCGCCCGAGCCACTCCGTCCGCCATGCGTTCACCCGGTGCAACAGCCCCGGCCGGACTCTCGGCAAGCCCGATTCTTGAGTTCCACCACCCGCACGAGTCCACCCCGGATGTCGCCGCACACCCCTCGGGGCGGGCTATCCTCCAGCACTGGCCAAGACGCTCGCCTCGGGCGAAGTTTCGTGCGCGCAGATCGTGCAGTCCATCATCGGAGGAATCGAATGATGGCACGCACGAAACGAAGCCGCCGGAGCTACGGCGCCGGCGAATGGGGCCGCAACCGGGTGAGGGTGTTTCCTGATCCGAAGACCGGCCTGTTCCAGCTTGAGTGGCGCGAGAACGGGCGCAGGCTCACCCGGTCGCTCAAACACCGCGACTGGGCGCGCGCGAAGAGGCAGGCGGATCAGTTCGCCGCCGGGTTCATCGACGCGCCCAACGGCAACGCGGAAGCCGAGCCCGAGCCGCTCACGCTGGAGACGCTGTTTGACATCTATGGTGAGGAGGTGACGCCCACCAAGGCGGAGGCGTCTCAACGGTCCGACCGGGCGGCCACGAGGATGTTCCTCCGGTTCTTCGGAAGGGACCGGAAGCCCGCAACACTCTCCCAGCGCGACTGGGACCGGTTCATCCGGGCGCGGCGCGCGGGCAAGGTCGGACCGAGCGGCAAGCCGGTATCGGACGCGACGCTCGAACACGACCTGAAGTTCCTGATCGCGGTGCTCAACTGGGCCACGAGGTCGAAGGACGAGCGGGGCCGCCCGCTTCTGGACAGGAACCCGCTCAAGGGCCTGAAGATGCCCACGGAGAAAAACCCCACGCGAGTGGTGTTGTCCGAGCAGGAATACCAGGCGCTTCTCGGAGTGTCCCAAGAGGTCGATTGGCGCTTCCACGTCGCGCTCGTGCTCGCGCACGAGACCGGACACCGGATCGGGGCCATCCGTCACCTGCGGTGGCCGGACATCGACCTTGAAGACGGAGTCATCCGGTGGAGGGCGGAGCACGAGAAGACCGGATACGAACACCAGACGCCGGTCACCGCCGAGGCGGTCGCGGTTCTGGAGGAGGCGCGAGAGAGAAGTTCGGGGATGGATGGGAGTCCCGTGCTCCCCGCATTGAGCGATCCCTCGCGGTGCGCGGGCCGGTCGCTGGTGCGCTGCTGGTGGAACCGGGCCCGGAAGCTCGCGGGACTTGAACCGAAGCGCGGGAGAGGTTGGCACTCGCTGAGGCGCAAGTTCGCTAGCGATCTCATGGATCAGCCGCTGAAGGTGCTCTGCGAGCTGGGGGGCTGGAAGACGGCCAAGACGGTGCTTCAGTGCTACCAGCGAGCCGACGAGGGACAGCTTCGGAAGGCACTGGAAGCCCGCCGGAGACCCGGCGGCTGAAGCTCACGAATCAGCGGGAGTCATTTGGCGGGAATCCGGCCTACGGAGCGCGTAACAATCAGTGATTGCACGAGATGGAAATCTGAGAGCGCATGACGTTACGTGAGGGTTCTCAACTGCCCGCGAGGCTGACGTAGACGCCGCGCACGAAGCCTTCGGGATTCTCGCCCCAGTTGGCGTCGAGATCGGAGGTGGGGCCCGCGGCCACCACTTCGTCTTCCGTCATCCCGTCGTCGATCATGCCGCTCACCCGCTCGCGCACCGTCGACAGCATGTCGCGATAGGCCTGCAGCGACGACTGGTCGGTGATCTCGCCGTGCCCGGGGATGATGCTCGTTTCGGCAGTCGAGTGCTCAAGCACGTAGTCGGCGATGGCGATCACCCCGTCGACGTTCCCGCCGCTGTCCACATCGATGAAGGGGTAGCGCCCGTTGAAGAACGTGTCTCCCATGTGCACGGCGTCGGCGCCCGAGAAGAACACGAGCGCGTCGCCGTCGGTGTGTGCGTTGGGCATGTGGTTGACACGGATGTCCTCGCCGTTCCAGTGGAAGCTGACGCGGTCGTTGAAGGTCACCACCGGGAGCCCCTCCGGGGCGACCTGCTGGGAGCGCCCGACCAGGTCTGCGAACTCGGCGGGATTGAGGCGGCGGTACACGTTCTCGTGCGCGACGATCAGGGCGCCCTCGCGGCCCAGATTCTCGTTGCCGCCGGTGTGGTCGCCGTGCCAGTGCGTGTTGAGCACCCAGCGCACCGGCTGGTCGGTGACCTCCGCCACCGCGGCGAGGATCTTCTCGGTGAGCGGGGCGAACTGGTCGTCGACCAGGAAGGCCCCGTCGTCTCCCACCGACAGACCGATGTTGCCGCCCGCTCCGAAGAGCACGTAGAGCCCGTCGGCGACCTGCTCGGTGCGAATCTCGACCTGCGAGAAGTCCTGCTGGGCCGCGACCGGCGGCGAGGCAAGCGCCAGCGCGGCGACCACGACCGGCATCGCGCGCGGCAAGCGCGCCCCGGCCTTCATTGGCAAACCTTGCGGCCGGTGAGGAAAACCACCGCGGCACCCACCAGAGCGACGCCGACCGACGCCGCGTTGGCACTGACGACGAACCAGATCACCCCGTAGGCCATCACAAAGGTGGCGACCAGCAGGACGTAGAAAACGAGGGGATTGTGACGGGCAGCGGCCATCGATCGATCTCTCGGCTGGGAGTGCGCAGGCAGGGCCCGTCCGGACGCGCCGGACAGGGGGTTCTTCAGGTCGAATCTGCCCAGCCCCGGATGGTGTGTCAACGACGGCGGAAACGCCCTCCGGAGCGCGGACGGTTGTCCGATCCGCGATTCCATCCGCATTCTTCCTTCCGTAGCAAGTGCGCTCGAACAGAGGGACTCGCATGGCGTTCGAGATCAGGCTTCATCGGGACGTTGCCGCGGAAATCCACCGCGTCGCGCGCGGGCAGGTGGACCGGGCCATGGCGGCGTTCGACCGAGCCCGCGAGGGGCGTTTCAAGGGGGTTCACGACGCGCGCAAGCGCTTCAAGGCCATTCGGGCGCTGCTGCGGCTGGTGGCGCCCCGGCTGGGGCCGGCCTTCCGTCGGGAGAACCGCTGGTATCGGGACGCCGCCCGGAAGCTCGCGGGGGTGCGCGAGGCTCAGGCGAGTCTCGAGACGCTGGATCGGCTGGAGAGCGCGGAGGATGCCACCCTGCGCCGCGGACTCGAGGCCCGTTACGAAGCTCGACGCGGGTTCCAGTTTCGGGACACCGATACGCTGGCGGGGCTGCTGGAAGACCTGGCGGAAGCCAGGGAGCGGGTCGCCGGATGGCGTTTGGCAGGAGAGGGGTTCGAGGTCATCGAGCCCGGCCTGCGCGTGACCTATCGGAGGGGACGCAGAGGCTTCCGGCGGGCGGTCGGAGGCGCGTCCGCGACCGACCTCCATGAGTGGCGCAAGGATGTCAAATACCATCGTCACCACCTTGAGCTGCTGGTCCGGCTTTGGCCCGATGTCCTGACTGGTGCTGCCGGGACGGCACGGCGGCTCGGGGATCTGCTCGGCGATCATCACGATCTGCACCAGCTACGCGCCCTGCTTTCGAGGTCGCCCGGACTCGCGGGGAGCGAGCGTGAGCGTGTGTCTGTGCTGGCGGCAGCCGCCCGTCGGTCGCGCGAACTGGAGGCGCACGCCATCGCCGTCGGCGGGCTGGTCTACGCGGAGAAGCCGGGACGCTTCATCGCACGGATGGGTGCCTATTGGGACACCCGCTCCCAGGGGCCGGGCCTGACGGGACACTGATCCGACGCGCCGGTCCGCAGTGTTAGCTTAAGCGCTCGTGTCATCTCCCTCCGATCCCATCAAGCTCATGAACCGCGCCTACTTCACGCCCGCCACGTTCGATTTCCTGACCGAGCTCGCCGCCAACAACAACCGCGACTGGTTCACCGTGAACAAGACGCGTTACGAGGGCGACGTGAAGGCCTCCGCGCTCCGCTTCATCTCGGATTTCGCGCCCCACCTCGCGCGTATCAGCCCCCGCTTCCGCGCGGATCCCCGGGCCAATGGCGGCTCCCTGTTCCGCATCTATCGGGACACGCGCTTCTCCAGGGACAAGAGCCCCTATAAGACTCACACGGGCATCCACTTCAGGCATGAGGCGGCGAAGGACGCGCACGCCCCCGGCTTCTACCTGCATCTTGAGCCCGGCAGCGTCTTCGTGGGCTGCGGCATTTGGCGGCCCGGGGGTCCCGCGCTGCGGAAGATCCGGGAAGCGATCGACGAAAACCCCGATGCGTGGCTGCGGGCCTCCCGGGACGAGGGCTTTCGGGCGTCGTTCGAGCTTGAAGGCGATTCCCTGATCCGCGCCCCCAAGGGCTTCAGCGTGGAGCATCCGCTCATCGTGGATCTCAGGCGCAAGGACTTCATCGGGGTCGCGCATCTCAGCGAAGAAGCGGTGTCATCGGAAGGGTTTCTGGAGACGTTCGCCGGACTGTGCCGGGACGCCGCGCCGTTCCAGCGCTGGCTGTGCGGGGCGCTCGGGGTGGGGTATTGAGGTGCCGGGTCGCGCGGGAAGCTTTTCGGCCTGGCGTGGGTATCGATAGAAGATGGATCCAGCCGCAGAGAACGCTATGGTGGAAAAAGCGCGTTTGGTGAAGCGTCCCCTCCACGCTACACGAAAACTCATCCCTGGTGTGTACGCGCTGGTGGCTGTTCTTGCGGTGACCGAAGGCGCCGCCGGGCTTCAGGAATCCGGTTCGGTGATGGGTCTGGTCTTGGATGAGGAAGGCCTCGCGCCCGTGTCCGGCGCCCTGGTGGCGCTCCCGGAATTCACGCACCACCGCACGCGTACGGACGCCGACGGATGGTTCCGGCTCCTCAACGTTCCCGCCGGAGAAGTCGTGGTACGCGTCGAGGGCGACGGGTTCATCACCCTCGTCGAAACAGTGGAGATCACTCCGTTGGAGGAATCGCTGATCCACTTCCATGTCCACCGTGTCTCGGTCGTGCTGGATCAGCTCCTGGTGGAGGTTCCGCGACGCGACGATCTCGGGCGCGGACACTCGGAAGCGCGCGTCACCGGGACGGGCGCAAGGTCACGAACTGCCGCCGACCTCCTGTTGACGGGCGTCCCGGGCGTCGCGGTCCAACAGCCCCAGGGGGGAGTCGGGATCGGAGTGACGATTCGGCTCAGAGGCGTGAACTCGTTCCTGCTGAGCGAGGAACCACAAATCTACCTGGACGGCGTCAGGATCGACGCCGGCGGGCAGGACCGGGCAATGTTGACTCTCGAGCAGATCCCGGCAACGTCCGTAACGCGGATCCGAGTGCTGCGCGGACCCGCATCGACATCGCGGTACCCGGGTGCCGCGGCGGGCGTCATCCTGGTTGAGACGATGAGCCGGGGCGGTTAGGGAAGAGACTCCGCGGAAGCCTCCGACCCCCCACAACGGGAGGCCGGAGTGAGCTTCCGCACAGGATGCAGGATCAGCTTCCCACCTGCTCGTTCTGAGCGATTGGGAAGCAAGTTGTGTTGCCGTAGACCTGACCGTACTGATCGACCCCGTTCGGATGATCGGAGCCGGGTTCACCGAGGTACGGGATGTTGAACTGGGTGCCCCGCCACCGCAGATGGTCCCTCTGGCGATGACCGCCTTCGACGAAGAACTCCCGACGGCGCTCCTCGATGACTTGCCGGATGACGTCGTCCTGGGTAGGCACGTCTTCCGCGGTGATCGGAGGAATCCCGGCAGCGGCGTGGAAATCATCCATGATGCTGATCGCCGTGGCCAGGTCCCCGGTCAGGGCCGAGGCCTCGGCAATGATCATGCGGGCCTCACGCGACGAAGCGATGATGACGTCCTGGGCCGCGCCCGCGGGGAAACTCTCGGGCGTCTTGTTGTGGCGCCAGACGATGGTGGCGTTGTCGTGGCCGATGAGCCCGGTTTCCATGACCGTCACCCGGGGGTCGGGCACGCCCTTCCACCGCACGTCACGGTAGCTCGGGGCGACGGTCGACTGCTGGTTGGTATCGAGCTCGTTCGTGTTCGCCATCGAGTTCTCGCGCCGATTTTCTCCATACTCCCGAGTTGCGTAGAAATCGAGGTCGGGATCGTTCACGATAGACTGCGCGTCGGCGATGGCGTTGGAATACTGATCCAGGTTGAGGTACGCCCGGGCGCGTCCAATCCGCGCCGCCTGCACAAGTTCCTGACCCCGCCTCGTCCCCAACTGCCCGGCGATGCTCAGGGCCTCCGTAAACTGATCCACGGCGATCTCTAGGAGCTGTTCCGGAGTCCGGACCACGCCGTCTCCGTTGAGCGGCGTTCCGCAGAAGCCCTCGCCGAAGACCACGTATATGAAGCCCCCGTACGTCCGCATCTCGGCCAGATATTGGGTCCGGTTCAGGACGTCAGCGTCGGCAAAGGTCTGAAGCCGGTCAAAATGGCTTTCGAGCATGACCCTCGCCCGATGGAGCCGGCCGAAGACGTTGACCTGATACCGTGGCTCATTAGCCGGGATATCCCGGATCTGCAGTCGTCGTCCGGTGAAGTTCCCGGAAGACTGGATGTACTCGTCCGAATGTTTGGCCGCGAAGTCTACGTACTCATCCCACGCCCACTCGAAGTCACCGATGGCGGATACCCGCATGGTACCGGCCAAACTGGGATCCTCGATGTCCTCGGCCGTGACGTTACCCGGAAGATCCACCTCGAGGAGCTCGGCGGTGTCGCACCCCGCCACCCCAAGGGCCACCGAAAGCGCCACAACGCCGGGCAGCCTCCGCCACCACGGCACCATCTCGATCACTCTATTCATGACAGGTCCCTCTGTGGTTTCGTCTGAAATCAACAATCCGTTTCTGGATCCCTCCGCCTGCGCGCGCATCACCAGGTCACCCGCACGGTCGCCAGGAAACGTTTGAACATCGGGAAACCGTCCTGCGTATAGGCTGAGATTCCTCCGGGGTCGGTATTCCTTGCGCCGGTGTCCCGAATCTCCGAATCGACGATGGAGTGCCCAAAGGCTTCGCTCTGCGCTCTCCATATCCTCCAGAGGTTCTGACCGGAGAGCGTCAGATTGAGCCGGGAGGCACCGAGTCTCGCGGCCATTTCACCTGAAAAACTGTGACTCAGCGACACGCTCCGCATGGTGAGCTGGGAGGCGTCGAAGATCCCCGACGGGTTGACTTCCCCGATCTCGTCGTAGCCGAGGAAGATCGGGTCGGTCTTCTCGTTGATCGCCCTTGTGTTCCGGAAGAAAAGGTGGGAGCCCGCCGTGATCCCGTCCACCATGGTGTGCCCGCCCACGTATTGCAGGTCGACGTAGAAGCGTGTGTTGTCCAGGAACGACACGGTCGCGTTGAAAGCCATTTCGCGTGTAGGAACAGTCGAGCCCCTGTAGACCTCGGGCGCGGTCTCTCCGCTGGTGCACGGCACAGGAGGACCCCCTCCCCGGGTGATTCGGGTGCCCGGCGCTGCGATCGGACCGCTTTCGCACATCACGTTCGTCGCGCGCGCCTGCAAGCCTGTGCCCACGATGTCGGACGACACCACCACAGGCAGGAAAATGGACCCAAGCGGGAAGCCCACTGCGTGGCGCTGGCCCGTCCACCCGGTTGTAAAGTTCCGCCCGAACACGGGAATCGGGTCCAATCCCCCCAGATCGAGCACCTCATTCCTGTTCGTGTGGAGCGCCAGGCCGAACTCGACCCCCACGGTCGAACCCTGGTATGCATCCACGTTGAGCCCGAGTTCGAATCCCGTGTTCTGAATCTCTCCGATATTCCTGAGCTGGGAGCCGGGAAAGCCCGTCGAGGGCTTAACCGGAACGCTGATCAGGGCATTCGTCCGCCTTTGGTCGTAGTAGGTAAACTCGAGACCGACTCGGTCGTTGAAGAGTCCGGCGTCGAAGCCGATCTCGGTCTCCACGCCAACCTCGGGTTGCACGTCGGAGTTTCCGATCGTCAAGGGAGTCACGCCGCCCGCGCCCTGGTATCCCGGCTCCGGATTGTAGAGCCTCACCGCTGCGAACTGATCGGGCTGCTGTCCGGCTTTCCCCCAGGCTGTCCGGAGCCGCAGCGAGTTGATCCAGTCCAAACCCTCCAGCGCGGACTCCTCCGAGACAACCCAACTCGCGCTCAGCTTCGGATAGACTACGAAGTCGTAGTCCGCCCCGAAGGCGGAGTTGTCGTCCCCTCGGAGAGCACCGGTCAGGAAGATCCGGTTCTGCCAGGACATCTGCTCCTGAACATACATCCCGATGGTCTTGTTGCTGGAAAAGCCATCGGACGTCTCTCGGGTTTCTCCCGCGGAGATCGTCTCGAGACTGGGCACCGCGAAGCGTGATCCACGCCCCGCGAGCCACTCCGAGGACCGCTCGTAGTACTGGGCACCGGACGATGTCGCCAGCGAGAACCCGGCTACAGGCTCGTAGGTCAGCGTACCGGAGTAGTCGAAGCTGAAATTGTCGGTGTTGCGAAATTCGAGCCTCTTGTCGCCCTGACGGCCGCTGATGCCAACCCGCCCCGACGAGTGGCGATTGAGCCGGAAACCGTTCGTCTCCGCCTGGTCCAGTCCCACGACCAACCGGTGGGTGAGCCAGTCGAATGGGCGATGCGTGGCCGTTAGCGTATAGATGCTGCGATAGACTTTCTGCCCGGAATCGAGCAACTCGTCGTACAGGTCCGGCAGATACGCGATATAGCCGCGGAAAGCACCATCCAGCGCGTTGGGCGTCCCTGTACCGATCTCGCATCCACCGCCAGGGCAGGACCAGTGGAACCCTGTAACACGCGCGGGCTGGCGCCCCGTCGTGGTGTGCAGTTCGGAGCGAATCCCCCCGAAGCCGAAGTCCACCGTCAGGTCCTCGCGGGGCAGCCAGTTGAGGTTCGCACGTGCGTCCAGCCTGTTGTTGGTATTGTTTGGGACGGGTCCTTCATCAAAGTCCCAGCCCAGCGTGAAGTGATACCGGACCGCGTCCGTGCCTCCCGAGACGGTACCGACGCTTCCAAGAGGCATTCCGACCTGGAAGTGCTCCATGCCGTGGACCTCGTAGTCGCGCTTAAAGACGTTCACTTCCACGATCTCACCGGGAGTGCACGGATCCGTACCGCGGCCGGTGCAGGTGTAGAAACTTCCCGGCCAGTGCTCCTTGGGATCCCGATACCAGTTCTGCCCGACCTTCGACGTCAGAGTGAAAACGGGAGCGCCCCGAGCGCCTCGCTTGGTGATGATGTTGATGACCCCGTTCGACGCCTCCGTCCCGTAGAGCGTAGCCGCCGCCGGACCCTTGATGATCTCGATGGACTCGATGAGTTCCGGGCTGATGTCGTTCAACCGCGTGGACGGACTCTGCGTGCCCACGCCAAGGGACCCTTCGGCCCCCGGACCGCCGCTGTTCACCCGGACACCGTCGATGTAGATGAGTGGCTGCCCTGAGAGGACCATGGATCCGGCTCCCCGGATGCGTATGTTGTTGCCGCCCCCGACGTGGCCGCCGCCGTAGGCCACGTTCACGCCCGGAACGGCGCCCCCCAGCATGGTCTCGAAGTTGTCCCGGGGAGCGATCACCTGCGTTTCGGCCACCGGGAGGGATCCGACCGTGGTCCCGAGGGAACGGGCCTGCTGCTCCCCTGCCGTCCCGGTAACCACGATCTCGTCGAGGTTGATGGCCGTCTCGACCAGGAGGAAGTTCACCTCGGTCGGGGCATCGGCCGTGACCGTGACCGCCTGTTCCGCAGTGCGGCGTCCGATCAGCCCCGCCGTCAGGACGACGTCCCCAACCGGGACGTTCAGGAGAATGAACCTGCCGTCGTTGTTTGTGGCCCCATTGATGTCTGTGCCTTGTACCTGGATCTCAACGCCGCTCAGGGGGACCAGGGTGTTCGCGTCCGAGACCAGGCCGGTTACCGTTGCGGTGTTCTGCGCCGCCGCGATGCCGGGCACCAGCAGGGGCAGACACGCCACCAGCGTCGACATACATCGCGCGGATCTCCGCAGAGACGTCCAGTTGGCGCCTACGCTTTGCAGACAGAATTCGAGCATCATGACCTCCTCGCACATGGCGATTCCGGGGAGACTTGACTTGAGGGAGGCCCCCTCAGAGACGTTGCACTACGCTATCCATCAACGAGCACTCGCACCGGGATCATCGGCCCCGACCAGCTGCCGGAAGTCCGGGTGCTCGTGGAGAGTCTCGAAGTTTCGGTCGCGGGGCAGGGTGCGCATGCGACCGGGGTTCAACTCGACTGCCCTGCGGAGCGACTCCAGCGCATCCGCGTCGCGTCCCATACGGGCCTGCACAGTCGCCAGTGCCACCCACGCGTTGTCGTTCTCCGGCGACTTGTCGCGCGCGGCGGTGGCAGTGGCCAGGGCCTCTTCCAGGTTCCCTTGCGCCATGCTTGCGTTGGCGTTGCGCACCATCTGGCCGGACCGGAAGAGGTTGAGCACGCGCCGGAGCTCGTCCAGCGGCCTGGCATGGTCGTCCACCCGGATATCCACGACCCGGTCGCTGAACCCGCCGCTGCCGGCACGCGGAGCCACCACCAGGATGGCGCCCGACTGCTTGCCGCGTGCGTCCCCGCCCGCAGCTTCAGCGGCGTCGAGCGCGTCCATCAGCCGCTCGGCCAGCGGACCGCTGGACGCTTCGAAGGAAGCCGCCATGGCGTCGACCACTTCGGGACCGGCCAGGATGTTGCCCTGGGCGCAATAGTCCCGGCCGCACCGGTGACCCTTCCAGTCGCTGGCGCCGGCTCCGGTCCAGGCCGCCGTGCGGCCCTCCATGTCCAGAATCGCCACCTGGCGACGGTCACGCCCCTCGTCGCTCGCCACCATCATGTCGAGCGCCTCCTGCGGGCTGTAGCCGCGCTCGATCAGGTCGACGCCGATCGCGCCATACATGGGGTTGGCCGACGCCTGGTGCGCGATGACCGCAACGCCGCCCTTTGCGTGCATGGCCCGGTTTCCGGCCGCGAAGGCCTTGGACTGGACGCCCATGCCGAGTTCACCGGTGCCCCGGTCGCGAGCGATGATGGAGTAGGTTGCCAGATAGTTGGGATCTTCTTCCTGCGCGGCCGCGGCCTCCGACGTCGAGGGCGGCAGCAGGGTCACCACCACGAGGGCCGTGGGGAAGAGAAGGGTGCCGGCCTTCATGGCGGACCTCCAAGGTCGAGAGTGGCTCGGGTACCGCGATTCACGCCCTGCGCGAACGGTCAGGTGCATCCCGAGAACGATCGGGAGTCCCTTGAGGACGAGCCGGTACCAGGAGCGCACCGGTAGACGCCCATGAGGGACGCCGACTCCGGCTTGCCGGCCGAGGACGGGTGGCTGGTGCCCGCTGTCAGGGTGAAGGGGAAGGCGACTGCAGCGTTGATGTTGACGAACGACCTGCAGCCGGGCACCGGGAGGGCCACCATCGTCACCGGGTGGCATAGCTCAGATTAGCGCTGCTGGCCACCAACGGAAAGGGGAGATCAGGCTCGACGCCGCGAGTTGCGGGGCCGAATGGCCCTCAGGCTCTGCGCAGGCGCGCGAAGGGCAGGTACATCCCGACGACGATGACCAGCAGGAGCCCCTCGAGTACCAGCAGGTACCACGGCCATTCCGGGAAGATGTCCATGAGCGACGCGGACTCCGGTTTCTCCACGATGTACAGGTAGTTCGTGCCCACCAACAGGTTGAAGACGAAGATGACCGCCGCGTAGATATGGACGAGCGCGAGGGTCCACAGAGTCGAGCGAAGGCTCGGTGCGTACTCCTCCACGAGGATCACCCACAATCCGGCGACCACTATCGTGGTGTGCGAAATCATCGTTGCCACGAAACGTACGTGGGGGAATCCATACGGGCTGTCGGGTTGGAGGACCCCCTGGATCGCCCCGGCGATCCCCAGATAGTACATCAGCGGGCGGGTCCAGGGCCGGTCCGTCCAGAGCCCGTAGATGCTCACCCACACCATCGCGCCGGACATGTGCAGGGGGAGGCGCTCCGCCACTGCCCACTCCCCGTGGAATACGTGCCAGAAGTGTCCTTCCACGAAGGTGATGAGGAGCAGCGCGATCATGCCCCGCTTGATCCGTAGCCGGGTCTCTTCGCTCCCCGACTGCCCGAGGCGGAGCGTCACATATCCGAGGGCGGCCAGCACGGCCAGGGAGAGCAAGTGTGCACCCCCGAAGATCACGAAAGGGTTCGCGGGATCGCCTGCGGCAAAGAAGGAATCCAGGACGCCTGCCTCCCCACAGTTCGTGCTTCCAGGAGACCGGGAGAAGCCCGGAGCGAAGGCTCAGACTAGCCTTCGGCGCCGGGCCGGGAAAGGGAGTTGAGGCTCGCCCCTTCCTCTATTGGCCCGCCCCGGCGCGGTGGTCGCCTATCCACTCTTCTTGTTGCCTCTGCGGCCGGTTCGTATCGTGAATCTCTAGATGATGGGGCCGATGGTCGGTCTCCAGATCCTTCCAGCGGAGTCATGAAGATGCTGCACCGCCTGATCCCGTCTTTCGCCGTCCTCACGATCATCGCCGCCGGCTGTGCCCCGGCCGGCGACGCGCCCGAACCGGCCGCCGAGAATCCGCAGGCGCAGCTCCTCGCCCGCGCTGCCGAGCTCGAACTTCCGGGCGAGTACGCGCTGCCGCCCGGAGACCCGGTGGTGCATTCGACGGCGGGCTTCGCGAAGATCCTGTGCTCCAACGTCTTTCTGTCGGGGCTGGATCCGGACTTCGCCGCCGAGCACACCGGCTTCTTCACCGCGCTGCGCCAACACCGCGGCGCTGTGACCGATCGGGTGGTGGACTACGAGAACCAGCGGGTGCACCTCACCCTGCCGGACGGCACGGTGCGCTCGGCCAAGCTGCACGGCGACCAGGGGTGCCTCGCTCTCCCCATCGGCGAGGAGGAGCCGTACTACGAGTCGGTCGAGGTGGTCTCGACCCTCCCGGATGCCGAGGCCACGCCCTGGCCGCTGGGCGACCTCCTTCCGGACGAGCCCTTCCCGGCCGATGTGGACATGGACAAGGTCGCACAGGCGGTGGATGCGGCCTTCGCTCCCCCGGAGGCGCTGACCGCGGCCTTCGTCGTGACCCACCGGGGCCGCCTGCTGGCCGAGCGCTACCGCGAGGGCATTGACCACACTACTCCGCTGGAGAGCTGGTCCATGAACAAGAGCCTCACCGGCACGCTCATGGGCATCCTGATCCAGAAGGGCGTCTACGACCTCTGGCAGTCCGCGCCGGTACCCGAGTGGCAGGGCGAAGGCGACCCGCGCCAGGCCATCCGCATCGGCGACATCATGCGGATGTCATCCGGGCTGCGCTGCCGCAACCTGGGCGATCCCGGCGACGACCCGGACATCGGGTACCCCGACCACCTGTACCTCTATACGGGCACCGTCAACTCGTTCGAGTGGGCGGCCGGCAAAGATCAGCAGTGGGAGCCCAACACGGTGGGACGGTACCGGAACTGTGACCCCGTGCTCACCAATTACCTGGTCCGCCTGGGCGTCGAAGGGGAGCTGGGCGAGAACTACCACCAGTTCCCGCAACGGCATCTCTTCGACAAGCTGGGGATGCGCAACTTCATCGCCATGACCGATCCCTACGGCAACTTCCTGCTCCAGGGGTACGGCTTCGGCAGCGGGCGCGACTGGGCCCGGCTCGGCAACCTGTATCTGCAGGACGGCGTGGTGAACGGCGAACGCATTCTCCCGGAAGGATACGTGGAGTACGCGTCCACGCTCGCCCCCGCCTGGGTAGCGGACGGGCGTCCGGTGTACGGAGGTGCCTTCTTCTGGGTGAACGGCGATGGCGGCCGCCCCATCCCGACGAGCGCCTTCCGCATGGCGGGCGCCGGAGGCCAGAGCACGATCATCATCCCGACACACGACATGGTGGTGGTGCGCATCGGGCACTACAGCGGCGGCGGACCGGGGGGCCGGGCGCTCAACGAGGCGCTGAGCCTGCTGATGGAGGCGGTGCCGACGAACTGAGGAGGCCGCCCACGAGCGAGTCGGCCGGTACCGGTTAGCCAACCGGGCGAGTCACGCATGGCTTCGCGCCCAAGCCCGGATGTCCTTCCGCGCGCGCGCCACCCCTACGTGGTGCCACTTCCGTCTGCGGGAGCGCCGCGCTCGCCGGTGGCAACGGCCAGCACGGCCGTTGCCACCGGTTTGGTGAACGCGCCGCAATCACGGGCCGACCTATCTGGTCCCGCAGAAAATGAACCAGTACAGCGGCCAGCACCAAATCCAGTTGCCGTTGAGATCGAGGTCCGGACGCCCATCGACGATCTCCTCGTCGGCAGGTGGCTCGTGATAGAAGTGCTGCGCCGATGCGGGTCCGGTTGGCAGGGCGAGGGCGGCCGCGAGGGCCAGCACGGGCATTGTGAGGCGGGTCGAGGTCTTGCGTCGAGTGATCATGTCCAGTCTCCGGGTTGGGGGGCAGGCTCTCGGGGGACGCTTGAGTTCCCCTCATGAACCATTCCGAACCGGGACTCCCGGGCGAGTCCATGGCTGACCGGGACGTCTTTACCGCGGGCTCGACCCCGGGGATCGGGACGGGCCCGGACGGCGCCCGGCGCCCATCACCCGACCAGCGCGCACCGTCTCTCGCCTTCAGCGACCCGATGGGGTATTCTGGAGCGGTCCGAGCCGAGGAAGGGACGATGGTTCATCCGGAGCCCACGACGACGATAAGCCCTTGAAACCAAGACATATCCGGTAACCGGACCGGAACCGACAGGAGCGATACGGATGAGCGGAAGACTCGAGGCGATCTGGCTGAAGCGGCAGCGCGGGGGCGAGATGAGCGCCGTCTCGGAGGCCACCGCGGAGGCGGGAGGCGGACTTGCCGGCGACGCGAACTACGGCCGCACCCGGCGCCAGGTCACGTTGATCGAGAAGGAAGTCTTCGACACGCTCAACGACGAACTCGGCACCCCTGTCGATCCAGCTCTCAGGCGCGCAAACCTGATGGTGAGCGGGGTGAGCCTGGCGAACACCCGCGACCGCAGGATCCGCATCGGCGGCTGCATGCTTCAGGTGCGCGGCGAAACCCGGCCCTGCACGATCATGGAGGAACAGCTCACCGGTTTGCGGGACGCCCTCGATCCCAACTGGCGAGGCGGAGTCTTCTGCACGGTGCTGAGCGACGCCCGCATCCAGGTAGGTGACGCGGTGAGCTGGGAGGATTAGCTGTGGGGCCTACCGCCGATTTCCTCCCGGAGGAGGCGGTGGCGGCACCACCGTCTCGGTCGTCTGCGGAATCCCCTTCTCCTTCCAGGGGTCGTGGACCCCGAGTCCCTCGCAGAAGTCGCCCGTGTCGAGGAAGTGGGTATGCTCGCACTCGCGGCTGGAGCCGAGGCTGACCAGCAGTTCCTCCGTTTCGGGGTAGGCCACGCGCACGAAGAAGCCCGAACGGCCCCCACGGGCCATGTCGGCCGCGGATTGACCCAGCCGGGTGATGGCGGTCACGTCCGCTCCCTGCTCGACCAGGTACATGATGAGCTCGTTGTCGCCACGGGCCGCGGCGTAGTGGATGGGCCGGTACAGCCACGAGTCCGCCAGGTTCACGTCCGCCCCGTGCTCGTCGACCAGGTACTTGACGGCATTGAGGAAGTTGTCGGGGACGCTGCGCACGCTGAACGCACCGAGCCCCTGCCAGCCGCCACCGGCGGCCGCGTGAATGGCATAGGCGTTGAACTCACCTTCGGGGATCCAGGGCAGACCTGAGTCCTCCTGCTGGCGCCCGTCCTGCTGGCGGCGTTCCCGCATGCCGACCGCTGGCCAACGGGTTGGGATGTCGGGATCGGCGCCGTGGGCGGCCAGCATCTTCATCGCCTCGATGTCCTGCGCGAAGGCGGCCCGGTAGAACGGCGTGGCGCCCTCCAGGTTGATGCCCATCTTGGTGAGGCCGAACTCCCAGTACCACAAGTGCGTGTTGAGCTGGACGTTCGGGTCCGCGCCGGCGTCCAGAAGCGCCTGCAGCAGCTCGAGGTACTCGGTCTGCTCGTTGTCGTGTGCGCGGGGCTGCGGATAGTTGGACTTGGGCGCCCAGTGGGTCTGCAGAACCGCGAACAGCGGGGAGATGCCGTCGGTGTCGGCGGCGCGGTCAGGGTCGGCGCCGCGCTCGACCAGCTCCATGGCCAGATCGAACTGGCCGTTGAGGATGGTCATCAGAAGCGGGCTGGTGCCGTCGGCGCTGACCTGGTCGATGTCGGCCCCGCCGTCCAGCAAGGCGAGCCCCGCTTCGACGTGCCCCTCGCGCGCGGCGTGCAGCAGCGCGGTCATGCCGCCGGTCATGCCGACCAGCGTCTCCCGGTAGGGTGGGCGCGCGAGCGGTGGGCCGCCCGGGTAGTCCGCCCGGTACTGGGTGAGATCGTCGGAGTCGAAGTCCCGCTGCGAGTGGTCGGCGCGCAGGAACTCCCGCTGGGCCGCGATCGCCTCCTGCACCTGCGCGGGGGTCAATTCGGGTTCCGTGCCGGGTTCGGCTGCGAAGCGGAGCCCCTCGATGCGGTCGCGCAGGAGCCGGCTGGCCTCGCGGTCGATGGCCACGTTGCGCAGCACGTCCACGACCCGGGTGGCCAGGTTCGGGTCCGCCCCGTGCTTGAGGAGCACCTGAATGGTCGGCGTCCGGTTGTAGGCGGCCGCGAACATCAGCGGGGTCTGGCCGACGGAGCCCTCGCGCGCGTTCACGTCGGCCCCGTGCTCCAGGAGCGCGGCGGCGGCTTCCTCCCCGTCCATCACCCGCGCGGCCAGGTGAAGCGGGGTGGTTCCGCTGTTGGTGGTCGCCAGTGTCGCATCCGCGCCCTGCTCGAGCAGCGCGCGCACCACCGCGCCGTGCCCGGCCTGACTGGCCAGGTGGAGCGGTGTGTACGCCCCGATGCGGGTGGTCGCGCCTACTTCGGCGCCCGCTCCCAGCAGCACGGCCACCACATCGGCGTGCCCCTCGAGCGCCGCCATGTGCAGCGGCGTCATGCCGTCGCCCCGCGCCAGGTTCGGGTCCGCGCCTCCGGCGAGCAGCGCCTGCACCGCATCCGCGTCACCGTGCTTCGCGGCCCCGATCAGTCCGGCATCCTGGGCCTCAACGGAGCCGGCGAGCGAAACCAGCAGCAGGGTCGCGCCCAACAGGCCCATGCGGCGTCGCACCGCCTTGTCCCGGGCCCTCACGAACCCGCCTCCCGCAGCGCGTCGGCAATGCCGCCTCTCGGGAACGTCAGCGGGAACGCGCTCACGCTGTCGCCGAACGCCCGCATGTCGTCGTGTCCGATGCCCTGCATCAGGCTCACGAACGCGTCGGCCATCGGGGTCCCCTTGGGCGCGCGCAGATGCAGGTTGCCTTCCAGGGCGCCGTTGGCGTGCCCCATAAGGATGAGCGGGCACCGGCGGTGGTTGTGCAGGTTCGGATCGCCCATGGACGAACCCCAGACGATCGCGGTCTTGTCCAGCAGCGAAGCGTCGCCCTCCATCGTGTTCTTCATCTTCTCCAGGAAGTACCCCATCAGGCTCAGCCTGTGTGTGTTGATGAGGTTGAAGTCCATGATGTCGGCGGGGACGTTGCCGTGGTGCGAAGCCCCGTGGAAGGACTTGTTGGTGCCGCTGACCGGGAAGGTCCGGTTGGACTGGTCGAAGCCGATCTTGAAGGTGATGACCCGGGTCATGTCCGTCTGCAGCGCGAGCAGCTGGAGGTCGAACATGATCTCCATGTGCTCTTCCCAGGAATCCGGGACGCCGGACGGAGCCTCGGGCATGGCCCGCTCCTCGCCGCTGCTGTTGCGCTCCTCGACCAGTTCGATGCGGCGCTCCAGCTCGCGGATGTGGGTCAGGTACTCGTCCATCGCCCGTCGGTCGACCGCCCCCAGATCCCTCTTCAGGCGCGCCACCTCGGCGGCGATCCAGTCGATGACGCTGCGGTCGGTGCGGCGGCGGGCGGCGCGGTCGGCGGCGGAGTCACCCGCGCCGAAGAGCTGCTCGAAGACCGCGCGCGG
The DNA here is from genome assembly GCA_028819075.1 of Gammaproteobacteria bacterium. Classification (NCBI taxonomy): domain Bacteria; kingdom Pseudomonadati; phylum Pseudomonadota; class Gammaproteobacteria; species Gammaproteobacteria bacterium. Next base: position 84,114 of record JAPPMM010000052.1, on the reverse strand, counting down.
CTCGCGAATGGCCGGAAGCGGCTGGGTCGGAGAGGCCCACGCCACGGAGGTCGTATAGGCGCAGTGGTAGTTGTAGGCGCAGCCGCCCCCGCGGTCGATCGACTCGGTGGTGAGTTCGAGCGAGGGCAGGGCGGTATCCTGACCGAAGCGGCGCGCGTGCAACTGGTCCAGCGAGGTGCCGAGATAGACGTCCGATCCCTGGGTTTGCTTGGGATGGGCCTGGGTCAGGAAGACGGCGGTGGTGCGGTCGTGGTCGCCGCCGATCTCCTCGGCGCGGTACGCCTCCGCCATGCGCGAGTCGGTGTTGCTGATCACCGTCAGGAACTCGCGGTAGGGCTCGAGCGGCTTGAGCTGGCTGGTCGCCACGAACTCGAAGTCGCGGCCGACCTTCTCGGGGGCGAACAGGAACTGCTGGTCGCCCCAGTCGCTCCCGCCCGCGCACCCCATCGACTCCTCGATGCCCACGAAGCGCGTGAACTCCGTGGCGGCGCGGTCGCGCCACAACCTGCCCGCTGGGACCATCGCGTCCAGCAGGGGGAGGGCAACCGTCGTGCCCATCCCGCGAAGGAAGGTACGGCGAGAAAGGTGCTTTCCCGTGATGAAGTTCATGGTCGCTTACACTCCCTGGTTGGCTTCGGTGTCTGCGGTCGCCTCGGTTCGTCTCATCCGGAACGGATCGCTCTTCACGACCCCCAGAACGAAGGCGGACATTCTGTATCCCTCGGCCTCCGCGTGGTTCGCGATGGCTCGAATGGTCGGCTGATCGAAGTACTCCACGGGGCGGCCGATCGCGTACGCCATCAGATGCGCCGTGAAGTTGCGCACGAGCGGGACCGGACGCTTGAGGATGACCTCGGTCAGTTCCACCGGCGTGGTGATGGGGGTTCCGTCGTAGAAGTCGCCGCGCGTGTCCAGCGCCACCATGTTCTCGCGGATGCGCCAGCGGCCGGTCACGTCGTAGTTGTCGAGCGCGAGACCAATGGGATCCATGAAGCGGTGGCAGGCGTTGCAGGTCGGGTTGGCGCGATGCCGCTCCATCCGCTCGCGGGTGGTGAGGCGGCGGCCGTCCGCCGTTCCCTCGGTCTGGTCGAAGGCGGGAACGTTGGGCGGAGGATGCGGCGGAGGCGTGCCCATCAGGACCTCCATGACCCACTTCCCGCGCAGAACCGGAGAGGTGCGGGCCGACATCGAGGTCAGCAGAAGCACGCTTCCGTGGCCGAGGATGCCGCGGCGCTTGTCGTCGGGATAGGTGACCAGGCGGAAGTCGCTTCCGGTGACGCCTTCGATCCCGTAGTGCCGGGCCACGCGTTCGTTGAGAAACGTGTAGTCGGCGCTGAAGAACTCCAGGAAGTTGCGGTCTTCCTGCACGAGATGGTTGAAGAAGAGTTCGGTCTCCCGCACCAGATCGTCGCTCAGCTGACCCGTGAAATCCGGGTACAGGTAGGGCTCCGGGTTGTTCTTGGCGGCGTCCTGCAGGCGCAGCCACTGATGCGCGAAGCGCGTTCCCAGCGCCTCGGAGCGGGGATCGGCGAGCATGCGCCGCACCTGCGCTTCGAGCACGGCGTCGTCGGAGAGCCGTCCGCCCGCCGCGACATCAAGCAGCTCCTGGTCCGGTGCCGAAGCCCAGATCAGGAAGGAGAGCCGGGAGGCCAGGTCCAGGTCGCTCAGGTAGTAGTTCTCGCCCTCGCCGGCGCCGGATGGCTCGCGTTCCAGTCGGAACACGAACGAGGGGCTCGCGAGCAGTGCCTGAAGCGCGGTGCGCACGCCGATCTCGAACCCGCCGTCGTCGGATCCCTGGTCGTAGAACGCCATCAGCCCCACCATGTCCTCGTTGGTGACGGGGCGGCGATAGGCCTGTTCCGCGAGTCTCGCGACGATGGACTCCGCGCACGGACGCTCATCCGCCGCGGACGACGGACGGCACGAAAAGACCCTGTCCCGGGTCGGCGTGTCGGACACCCCGGTCACGGTGGTGGGCCCGGTGATCATCAGGTTGGAGAGGTGCGGGAGCGCCGTGATGCCGTAGTTGGCCCACTGCTGGGCGTCCTCACCGCCCACGAACGACCAGTCGAAGGGGCTGAAGCGGTCGTCGTAGGGACCGTCCATGCGCCGCACGAAGGCTGCCGCCACCTGGCGCTGGCCCGCGCGCACGAAGATGGGATCGGTGCCGAGCGGCACGCCGCGCTCGCCGTTGTGCGGGATCGGTATGACCGCCACGCCCTCGCCGTCGATCGAGATGTCGAGGTCCTCGAAGCCGGTGCCCTGTCCGAACAGCGTCTCCACCGTCAGGACGTATTCGCCGTCGGCGGGGAAGTCGTGGGTGACCACCATCCCGCCGCGGGTGCCGAACGGGGTTCCCTCGATGTGATCCCACGCGTGCTGCGAGACCTCGATGGGGTTGGTGTACTTCGACGAGGACGAAACCGCATCGGGGTTGCCCACGGCGAGGCGGCTTACCTCGGTCGCGGCGCGCATGTACGAGGCCAGCAGGGTCGTCGACAGGCCCTGGGCCGCGGACAGGTTGTCGAAGCTGCCGAGCAGCACGTCGGCGGGGAGCCAGCGGCCGGCGTCGATCTCGAGGTCCAGCATGTCGTGGATGACACGCTCGTACTCCGCGCGGCTCAGCCGCTGGAAGCGGCGGGATCCGGGATTGGGGCGGAAGGCCGCGGCCTCGTCGACCAGTTCCTCCAGGGTTTCGACCAGCACCTGGAGGGTGTCGCCCGACGGACGCGGCATCCCGGGCGGGGGCATCATGCCCGCGCGCAGCTTGCGGATCATGCGTTCCGCAGTCTCTGCCTCCTCCGGAGCACGTTCCACCTCGAACCCCTGAAACGAGACGTTGCCTGTGAGCAGCGCGTCGTTGTGGCAGACCTGGCAATACTGCGTCACCACGCGCGTGAGCACAGGAGACTCGATCGATGGCGCGTGCGTTGCAGACGGGGCCCGCGCCGGATCGGGTGGGGATTCCGCGCGGGGAAGGGGGTGGGGATCGCCGAGCAGCGCCAGCGCCACACCCAGAGACGTTCCGATGACGAGTGTCCTCATTGCCTCCGCCTGAATCGTAGGGGACCCGCCTCGTCGCGACGAGACACTCCGCACCAGCCTTCAGTATAGGATGGACAAGCGGTAGTCGCAAAGAGTTGTGGATCAGTTTGTTGGATCAGCTTGTGCCGTCGGGCTCGCCCGACAATCCGGGGCACAGCGCGCGCAGCCCATCGAGGTCGGCGGGGCTCACGTCCGGGCCCGTGTGGCCGTCGCCCTCGGGTGCGGGTCCGCCCCACATCAGCGACCCCGCGTCCGGCACGTGTCCAAGGCCCAGGGCGTGACCCAGTTCGTGTGCCGTGACCCGTCGAAGATCGTCCAGATCGGCGAAGCGGTAGATGCGGATCTCGCGGCTCACGGCGGCCTCGCCCGGACCGTCGCGGACAACCGCCTCGCGGTAGACCGCCGCCTCCGCGGTATCGGGAGGCAGGAGTTCCGCGAGTTCACGGGCACGAACCTCGAAGTCGGCGGGCTCCAGGGACTCGCGCGAGCGCTCCAGCTCCGCCTCCAGCCGCCTGCGGTCGTCGGTGCGCGCCTGGCGCTGGTCATAAACCAGGCGGACGGGCATCCCGGTCTCCGGATCGTGCACGAAGAGCGACCGGCCGACCGCCGTTTCCCAGAGTGCGGCAGCCTCGCTCACCACGGTTGCTACGGTCAGGGCGTCCAGCCCGAACTCCTCGTCCAGCCGCGCGATTCGCCATCGGAGGGGGACCTGGCACGGCATCGACGACCCCTCGGTCGGGAGTTCGACCTGGTCCGGTTGGACCTGGTCCGGTTCGGCCGGAAGCGGAGCCGGGAGGGTGTCCCCCACGGGCTCCGGCCGAGTCGCAGACAACCAGAACATGAAGGCGCACACGGTCAGGATCGCCGCCAGCCAGGGCAGGGGAATCTTCATGCGGTTCCGTTCCGGCGCGGTCTCCGGATGACGCGGATCGGGCTTGTCCGTTCCGCACTTCCCTCCCTAGTGTGACCCATGTTCGCTCCCACCGCCAACGACCGCTTCAAGGCAAAGTGGGGCGATCGGCTGGCCTGGTCGATCGTGGTGGCCGTGTTCGTCCATATGGCGGGCTTCGCGTTCTTCCCGGGATGGAGGCTCAGGGATCTGTCGCCGGAGCCCCTCTTCGGCGCCCGGGGCACGGAGTGGATCCTCCTCCAGCCTCCCGGACCCATGCCCGGCCTTGAGGCCATCGCCTTCGCGGCCGTTGCGGGCGCGGGTGAGGATTCCGCTTCCGCCGGAGAAGTCGAAGCGGAGGCAGGGCAGGAGGATTCCGACCCCGCCGAGTTCGCGAATGGTGGCGGCGAGGGTCGCGGTGGCAGTTTCCTCGACCGCCTGCGTGGGCGTGCGGCGCCCCGGCCGGTTGTCGTCGAACCGGAGCTGGACGCCTCGGAGCCGGAGGCCCCCGCGGCTTCCGGGGGCGAGGAGGCTCCCGCCGAAGACGCGCTTTCGATTGGAGGCAACGCCTCCACGGCATCGCTGGAATCGCTGCCGGATCCCGATGAGCTCGATCTCGACCGGCTCTCCGTGCTCGAGCCCGAACTCTCGCTGACCTCGCTGTCGGCCTGGGTGCTGGTGCGCAATCCGGACGAGGTCATGGAGTTCATGCGCCGTTCCGCGGCGCAGGAAGGCCTGGCCGAGGAGGACTTCATGACCGTGCGCGTCACCCTCTGGATCGACCGCACCGGGTCGGTCGAGTGGTCCGAGATCATGGAGTCAAGCGGCGACCTGCGCGTTGACGAAATCGCGCTGGAACTCGTCAACGAAGTGATCTCGTTCCGGCCCGCGCGCGAGCAGGGCGTCTCGGTGGCGCGCTCCGCCGTCTTCAGCATCCCCTTCCCTTGGACCTGATGCGACCGAGCCCCGCGGCTGGTGCCCTGCTGGCGGGGATGCTGTTCCTGGGGTGCGCCGTCGGCCGGGGGCCCTCGGGTCCGTTACGGTCGGCCACCGGGATCGTCTACCCTCCGGGAGTACCGCCCGCCGAGACCCGGTTTTCCCAGACCGCGACCCTCTACCTCAACATCAACGGGGAGGAGGAGGCCGCGCTCGCGCAGGCACTGGAGGGCATCGAAGCCGATCCGGGCAACTCCATCCACTACTTCCTCGCCGGCGTAGCGGGGACCAGGCTCGGGGAATACCGCGACGCCGACCGCTGGTTCGTGGAGGCCGAACGCATCTATCCCGCGTACGAACTGGAAATCGAGCCGGAGCGCGAGGCCGCCTGGGCCAGGGCCTTCAACGCGGGCCTGGAGGCCTACGCGAGGGGCGAGACGGATGCGGCTGCCCAGCACTGGCTCCGGGCCACGGAGATCTACGACCTGCAGCCCGCGGCGCATCGAAACCTGGCCAGCCTGCTGGTGGAGCTGGAGCGCGGGGACGAAGCCATCCGCGTGTATCAGGATGCGCTGCGCGGCCTGGAGAGACGTCCTGCGACCCGCGTGCTCGAGGAGGACGAGTTGCGCTTGCGCGCCGAACTCCGCGCCGACACCGAGAGTCGGCTGGTGCAGCTCCTCCTCGCCACCGGCCGCTTCGCCGACGTCGAACCGCTGCTCCGGGAGCAGCTTGCCCGGGATCCCGGGAGCATCCGGGTGCGCAGCGATCTCGCGAGGACGCTGGTGGAACTCGGGCGCGTGGACGAAGCCGCCGAACTCTACGCTTCGCTCCTCACCGACGAGTCGCTGGCCGCGGCCGACCTGTTCAACCTGGGGATCACGCTCTTTCGCTCATCGCGCTACGAGCAGGCCGCCCGCGCGTTCGAGCTCCTCACGGAAAGGCAGCCCGACTCGCGGGACGCGTGGTTCAATTACGCCAACGCGCTGTTCGCGGACGAGGCGTGGGCGGCGCTCGCCGACGCCGGCGACCGGCTGCTGGCGGTCGATCCGCTGAGCGAGGCGGCGCATCTCATCACGGCGCGGGCCCGGCTGGAGACCGGAGACGAAGCCGGCGCGCGCGCCGGGGTGGCGCGTTCCGACGGCCTGCCCGTCCACCTCGACGGCCTGAGGCTGCGCGTGACCGACGAGGGGACGCTGGTTCAGGGACGCATCGTGGGGAACGCGCTGCCGGAGGGCGCGCCGCTAAGGCTGCGTTTCGTCTTCTACGACAACGCCGGAGTGCTGGGAGAGAGGTTCCTGGAGGCCGCCGCTCCGGCGCCGGGCGCCAGCGCGGACTTCCGGGTCTCCATCGAGGGTCGCGCGCTAGGCTATCGGTACGAGCTCGTAGGGGCGGGTACGCCGTAGAGACGCATCGCGCGGCGGCGGCTCACGCCGTCCGGACCGGCGATCTACGGCCTGCTGCAGGCCGCGCGGGAGGCGCGCCGGTGGTCGATGGGCTGGACGGTGAGAATGAGCTCGTCTCCGTCGATGACGTCGATGGGCTCCGAGAGCACGCATCCCTGGGCGAGAAAGTCCATGAGGAAGTACACGCGCCCTGCCAGGTTCCATCGGAAGTTGAAGGTGTCGCGGTTGAGCGCCTCGACCATCCCCAGGCGGTTCTGGTAGGTGTCGCTCCACACGTAGATGGTCACGGCGTTGCGGCTCTGGTTGTTGACCTCCAGGGAGATTCCCTCGACACGGCCGGGAGGCCGCGGCTCACCCCGCGTCGAAGTGCAGGCGGCCAGCGCGGCCACCAGCAACGTCACCGGTAGCAAGCTCAGCCGGTTTGCCGGCGGAGACCACATGTTGCGGGCGCCTCGCGGCATCGGCGTACCCAACTCCTTTCGTTCCCTGCGGCCGCGGGGTCACCAGCCCACGGCCCGTCTCACCTCGGGGCCCGGCACCGGGCGTGAACCTCCCGATGCGCGTATACTCACCTGTAGTGATAGGCCACCTGGACCGATGGAGGTCCGATGAATCTGCTTTCCGGCCTGCCAAGCGAGTTCCTGTCCGCCGTGCGCGCGAGGGTCGGCCTTCTGGCCCTCATCCCCGCCGTCGTCCTCGGGCCGGCGTCGGTCCTGGCCCAGAGACCGCTCCACGGCGTTGTCGCAGATCAGGCCACGCTGTCTCTCATCGACTCGGCCAGGGTGACGGTGGTCGGCACCGGGCTTGAGGCGGTTACCGGCGGGGACGGCACCTTCTCGTTCGAGGGCGTGCCGCTCGGCGCCCTGGCCGTGCGCATCGAGGCGCCGGGATACCCGGTGGTGGTGGAGCAGGTGGAGGTGGCGCGCGACGTCGTGCTCTACATGCAGGTCATGATGCCCAGGACCGATGTCATCCTGGGAGAGCTCGCGACCCCGCCGGCCGCCACGGGCGAAGCCAGGACCGCCGCCGAACTCGTGGCCCGCAAGGTCCTGGACATGAACCCGAACTCCGGGAATCTGGGCCTGAACACGAACCCGGTGCGCCTGCGCGGGACCGGGACCTTCGGGCTCGGCGGCGAACCGGCGGTGTTCCTCGACGGGGTCCGGATCGGAACCTTCGGCCCCGCCATGGAGGTGCTGAGCCAGATTCCGGCGCGCGATGTACGCAACATCCGGGTGCTGCGCGGGGCGGCCTCGGCATTCCTTCAGGGATCCGCGGACGGCTCCATCCATATCGAGACTCGATCGGGTCCGGGCTGAGTTCGCGCGCGGGATTGGCCGGACCGCCGAGCGTAACCCCGTACTACCGCGCCGTTTGACACGCGGAACCCCGCCCCGTATCAGTCAAGCGGGCGATCAGCTTTCCCGATCGAGATTCGCGGACTGCCGGAGGAATTCCGCTGCCGGCGTCGCCGGGGCTGGTAAGCGCTGCCTTCCGTTCGCCCGCAGCGTGTCCCGTGTGACCCACCTCCCGGAGTGCTCTCCTTTTGCTCCGTCCCCGCCTGGCGCCGCCCCGGGTCCCATCTCGCCGTGGCGCCCCAACCATCCCTCACCCTGGAGGAGCCATGCTTCGACGACTTTGTCTTCTTTCCCTGCCCGCGGCGGCCTTCCTCGTGCTTGTGCCGGGCGTGCAGGCGCAGCAGGCGACCCTGACGGGAACGGTAACCGACCGGCAGACCGGCGAGCCCCTGGCCGCGGTCCAGGTCTTCATCGCCGAACCCAGCATCGGCGCCCTCACGCAGCAGAACGGGCGCTATCTCCTGGCGGGCGTGCCCGCCGGCACCCACTCGGTCACAGCCCAGCGCATCGGCTATACGTCCTCGACCATCGAGGTGACAGTCACGGCCGACGAGACCACGCTGCTGGACTTCCAGCTCACCGAGGAGGCGCTCGGGCTCGACGAGATCATCGTGACGGGGACGCCCGGCGGTACCCAGCGGCGCGCGATCGGCAACGCGGTGGCCACGCTGGAGGCTGCGCAGGTCACCCAGGAGGTGGCGGTGCTCAACATGCAGGACCTGCTGACCGCCCGGACCCCCGGCGTGCAGTTCGCCAGGGCCGGCGGGAACGTCGGGACCGGGTCGGCGATCGAGGTCCGGGGCACCGGGAGCTTCAATCTGGGCTCCAATCCCCTCATCTACGTCGACGGCGTGCGCGTGAACAACAACTCGCAGGCCGGACCCGATCTGGGCAACGAGCGGGAGGTCAACGTTCTCAACGACTTCAATCCCCAGGACATCGAGAGCATCGAGATCATCAAGGGACCCGCGGCCGCCACGCTGTACGGCACCGAAGCGTCCGCCGGGGTGATTCAGATCATCACCAAGCGCGGCGCCGAGGGCGAGGCGCAGTTCGACGCCTCGGTGCGCATGGGCACCAACTACCTGCGCAATCCGGCGGCGCGCATCGGCACCAAGTGGACGTGCCAGAACAGCTTCGACCCGCCCTGCCGCGAGGGCGACGGGCTGGTGCCCTACAACGCCTACGAGGAGTCGAACGTCCTGATCGACCAGGGAGCCTTCCCGTGGCCGCAGGACGAGCTGTTCCAGAGAGGTCTCAGCCAGAGCTACAACCTGGGTGTGCGCGGCGGCACCCAGAACTACCGCTACTTCCTCTCCGGGAACTACGACAACGACGAAGGAATCACCTACTACAACTGGAACAAGGCGTTGCGCCTGCGCGCCAACGTCGGCGTCGTCTTCTCCGAGAACTTTTCGCTCGACGTCTCCACCGGATATGTGGACGGCAAGACGAGGTTCCTGTCGCCCGCGGACGGGGACGGCGGCATCTGGGAGGACCTGGCGTGGGGCAACGGCTTCTGCTATCCGCGCATCAACGGGCGCAACGCATGCGCGCGGCTGATGGGGTTCCAGGAGCACCTCCCCTCGGACGTGGCCAAGCTCGAGGCGACGCGCGAGTTCAGCCGCTTCACCGGAAGCGGCACGCTCAACTTCACCACCGGCGACTGGCTCTCGTCGCGGGTCGTGGTCGGCCTGGACAAGGGCTGGGACGAGAACAACGTGCTCTGGCCCCTCGAGGTGCAGCTGTCGCCGGTGTACGAGGAGACCGCCTCCGGGCTGGTCGTTCTTGAGCGGCCGGTCACCACCAACTTCACGGCGGACTGGTCCGCCACCGCCCGGGTGCCGCTGACCGACTCCTGGGGAACCGCGACCTCCGTGGGTGCGCAGTACTACTTCGAGCGCCTCTCCATGCTCGGCACCACCGGACGGGGATTCGCGTCTCCCTTCTCGCGCACCGTCAACCAGACTCCGCCTGCGAGCGCCGATCTCAACTTCGACTACATCGAGAACAAGTCCATCGGCTTCTACGTGCAGGAGGAGTTCAGCTACAACGACCGGCTGTTCCTTACCGGCGCGGTGCGCTTCGACGACAACTCGGCGTTCGGCGCCGAGCTCGAGCCCGAGACCTATCCCAAGGTCTCGGCCACCTGGGTCATGTCCGAAGAGAGCTTCTGGAACTTCGACATGGTCAACTCGTTCCGCCTGCGGGGCGCGTGGGGCCAGGCCGGCCGGCAGCCGGACGCCTTTGCCGGAACCAACCAGTACAGCGTCATCCCCGGGGCCGGCGGAACGACGGCTCTCGATCCGTCGAATCCGGGCAACCCGGCCGTGGGTCCCGAACGCAGCACGGAGCTCGAGGTCGGGTTCGACGTCGCGCTGCTGGACGACCGGGTATCCGCCGAGTTCACCTACTTCGACCAGAAGAACGAGGATGCGCTCCTGGCCGTGGCCCTTCCGCCCAGCCTTGGCTTCGGCGGAGTCACCCAGCGCAATCTGGGCCGCATCGACAACTGGGGATGGGAGGCTTCGGTCAACACCCGGCTCTACGAGGGGTCGGGCATCTCCGTCAACCTGGGACTGAACGGGTCCTACGTCATGAACCGGATCAAGGACCTGGGATCGTTCGCGGGCACCCGCGAGATCCGGATCGGGCTGCCGTACCCGAACTACTCCGAGCCCAGATACTACGTGATGTCGGCTCAGTTCGACCCCAACGGTCCGGTCCGGAACGCCTACGGCGAGAACGTCAGCGCCATGTGCGACGCGGGCGTCATCATCGGTCCGGATGGCACTCCGGCCACGGTTCCCTCCGGCACCGGGCCGACCGATCAATACGGCGTGATCCTCGGGGGACCCCTGATTCCCTGCGCGGACGCCGGGTACAACATCATGGCCGGACCGGCCTTCTTCCCGTACAGGTTCTCCGTCAACCCGAGCATCAGCCTCCTCGACAACGCCGTCTCCATCCACCTGCTGGCCGACGGCGGCTACGGCAAGGTGGGGCTGGACGGCGCGCAGGAGTGGGGGCACCGCTACAACAACAGCTACGACTCCCGCTGCGAGTGCGACCCGGTCTGGGTCGCGGGTGACCGGTATCGCTCCCAGGCAACCTGGGGCTACTTCGACGCCGACTTCTGGAAGCTCCGCGAGGTCGGGGTCCGCTACAACTTCACCCAGGCGATGGCCAATCGCATAGGGGCGGATCGCGCGTCGCTGTCCTTCTCGGGCCGCGAACTGTGGACCATCTGGCAGCGCCAGAAGGAGGTGGGCAACTTCCTCGGCACGCAGGCCGGGAATCCCGGTCTCCCGGTTCTCGACCCCGAAATGGGCACGTCCGATTTCGGGAGCGCGAACCACAGGCTCATGGCGCCGCTTACGAGCATGCACCTCGAGATGCGGGTCACCTTCTGATGTTGTCCGGGAACGAAATACCGTCGGAGGATAGATGCATATGAACAGCTTTCCTGAATACGCGCGTACCGCGCATTGGATGCGGCAAGCGCTCGCCGTGCTGGTGACGGGCTTCTCGCTTGCGGTGCTCGGCGCCTGCAGCGATGTGCTGGAGGTCGACCTGCCCGCCCAGCTCACGGACGAGGCGCTGGTGGATCCGGCCGGGGCCCAGACCCAGGTCAACACCATCATCACCCACTTTCAGAACACCTACAACGACTACGTATGGGAGATTCACGGCCGCGAGGACGGCGGTGAAGTCTATCTCTGCAGCGGCGGCACCGACTGCGGACACTTCCAGTACAACTACCAATTCCGGTTCCTCGACTTCATGACCGCGCGCAGCTTCGCCGCCGGACTGCACGACAAGCTCGAGAACGAGTGGACTGCCGATCAGGTGTCCAATCGGGCCCGGTTTCTGGCGATCGCTTCCCTATACGAGGGGGCCGTCTTCAACCTGATGGGCTCAACGATGTGCGAAGTGTCCATCGACGGGGGACCGCTGATGACGCCTGCGGAGACCCTGGGCATGGCCGAGGACCGGCTCACGCGGGCTCTCGGCGAGATCGGGAGTTCCGGAGACTTCGAGATGCCTTTCGATATCGCCTCGAGCGCCCAGGCCATGGCGTACGGGCTGCGTGCGCAGGCGCGCTGGATGGCCGGCGACGGCTCGGGTGCGCTGGCCGATGCCCAGCAGGTGCCACAGGGGTTCGTCGCTTACGTCACCCGGGATCCGGGAGACCCGGTGCGCCGCAACAAGCCCTACTACGCCGGCACCTTCATTCACTACGGTGAGCTGTACGACGTCATCGACTGGTGGGAGGGACCGCCCAACCCGGTGACCGGTGCCCCGTGGCCAGATGTCATTCCCTTCACCGGCTACCTGAACCTGGGGATCCTGCCCGACGGGCGGGCGATCCGGGCGGACGGCATTCCGATCCGCACGGCGGGCGACCATCGCATGATGGACGAGGACGCCGCCGTGCCCGACTCGCGCGTGCAGCACATGGAGGCGGAGATCCAGGGGGTCGGGGTGGAGTCCTTCGTCAACGCCAGGTACGACGCGGAGGGCGCCGACATTCCCCTGGTCAACTGGAAGGAGATGGTGCTGATTCGCGCGGAGGTCGAGGGCGGCCAACGGGCGATCGACCTGGTCAACGAGCTCCGGGCCGCCGACGGGCTGCCGCTGGTGACCTACGCGAATCCGGGCGATGCCGAGGAGATCCGCTACATGATCATCGAGGAGCGGCGCCGGGCACTCTTCCTCGAGGCCCGCTACTTCATGACCAAGCTCCAGAACCCGGATCTGCTCTGGTTCCCGCGGGATGTGGGCGCCACTCTGCGCGGCGGCCACCAGCTGCAGGGCGGGGTTCGCTTCCTCATGCCCGACAACGAGTATCACCTGAACGAGAACACGACCATCGCCGATCGTGCAACGCTCTGCGATCCGGCCACGCGGCCCGTCGGCTTCTAGACTGGTTCGACGCCGGACGCGGGTTTGTGACGCACCGACCCCGGGGCTTGCCGGCTCCGGGGTCGGCTCGTTCCTTGCCGGCGCGTCAGCGGACTCGGCCCCGAAGAAGCATCCCGCCCTGAGGAGGACGTCATGAGAATCGACTCGTCGAGGACCCGGGACCGCGCGCGGGTGGCCGTCTCGCCGTACTGGTGGACACCGGTCGCGCTCCTGGCGGCCCTCACCGGCTGCGGGCCCGTCCCTGAGGCATCGCCCGCGACGGATGACGCCGCCGGCCCGAAGGGGGGCGACGACCGCACCGGCCACTACGAGGTGGTGGAGGGGTGGTGGAAGGCCGCCGCCAGCCACGACGAGGACTGGACCTGGGGACGTGTCGCGGGCGTGGCGGTGGACAACCCCGACCGCATCATCGTGGTGACCCGGGGCGACCTCCCGGTGGACTTCGACGACGACCGCCCGTGGGCCGAGCAGGCGCGCCCCGGCAACTTCATCGTGGTGGTCGACCGCAACGGCAACATCATCGAGAACTGGAGCCAGTGGGACTCGATCATGCGCGAGCCGCACACGGTCTACATCAGTCCCTACGACCCGGAGCGGCACGTCTGGGTCATCGACAACCGGCGCATGCAGATCTTCAAGTTTACCAACGACGGCAGCGAGCTGGTGATGGAGATCGGGCAGGCGAACTATCCCACGACCATGGTGGAGGCGCGCGCCAACGACGAGCCGTACGTGTTCGGGCGCCAGGCCGACATCGCCTTCCTGCCGGACGGGAGCTTCTACGTGGCGGACGGCTACTGGAAGACCCGGGTGGTCAAGTTCAGCGCCGAGGGCGAGTACCTGATGGAGTGGGGCACGCCCGGCGACGGGCCCGGGGAGTTCGACCTGCTGCACAGCATCGCGGTGGACGCGGACCGGCGCGTCTATGTGGCGGATCGCCGCAACAGCCGGATTCAGGTGTTTACCGAGGACGGCGAGTTCATCGAGGAATGGCCCGATATCTTCGACCCGGTGAACATCTACATCGACGAGAGCCATGCCGTGTGGGTGCTGGACGCGACCCTCAACCGGCTGCTCAAGTACGACCGCGACGGGCGGCTGCAGGACACCTGGGGAGCGTACGGCGAGGCGGGCGCGATCGGGCGGCCGCCGTGGCCGGGCGGGCTGGTGCTGCCCCACCAGGCGGCGGTCGATCAGGAGGGCAACCTGTACGTCGCCTCCTACAACGGCGGGCACGTGCAGAAGTTCGTGCCCAGGCCGGGGGCCGACCCGGCCAGGCTGCTGGGGCAGCCGATGCTGCTGAACTGAGGGGCGGGCGCTTGCCCGCAGCCGCTGCCCCGGGCATCTTTCCCGGCCATGTCCCGACCCGATCCTCCCCGTAGCCATCTCTGGCCGCGCACCCGCGACGGGCGCATCGCGGTGGTTGCGTTCGTCCTGCTGTTCATGCTCGCCATGCCGCCGGTGACGCACAGGGTGCTGAACCGGATCGAGCCGACCTTCCTCGGGCTGCCGTTCCTGTACGTCGCGCTCTTCGTGGTCTACTCGGTGCTCATCGGCGTGCTGATCTGGGCCTACCGGCGGGGTTTGTAGAGGTGGCTCCCTGATGGAAACCTGGGTCGTCGCCACCAGCCTGATCTTCATCTACCTGCTGATAACGCTCGGGGTGGCCGTGGTGGCCAACCGGCACATGTCGGTGGACATGGAGGACTTCCTCCTGGCCGGCCGGCGCACGGGGTTTGTGGTTCTATACCTGACGGTGGTGGCCACCTTCCACTCGGCCTTCGCGTTCCTGGGTTCGGGCGGGTTCTTCTACACCCACGGCATCGGCTTCTGGGCGGCCGGGGCGTGGACCGTGCTGGTCGGCGCCATCACCTACGTCATCGGCACCCGCATCTGGGCGCTGGGGAAGACGTTCGGCTACATCACCCCGGCGGACATGCTGGCCGACTTCTACGAATCCGAGGCGGTTCGGGTGGCGATCGCGCTGTTCTCGGTCCTCTTCACCATCCTCTACATCCAGGTGCAGGCCCTCGCGCTGGGCTACATCGTGGAGGTCGCCTCGGACGGGCGCATCTCGTTCGAGGTCGGCGTGTTCGTGATGCTCGCGGTGGCCGCGGTGCACCTGGCGATCGGCGGGCTGCGGGCGGTCTACTGGACCGACGTCATGCAGGGCGTGTGGATGTACGTCGCGGTGTGGGCGGGGGCGCTGGTGCTCTCCTTCGAGCTGTTCGGGGGGCCGGTCGAGCTCTGGCGGGCGGTGGCGGAGCAGCGTCCCGAGCTGCTCACGCTTCCCGGCCCGGAAGGGCTGTTCACGCCGGGCATCTGGGTGGGGATGGTCATCACGCTGTCCTTCGGCATCGTGCTGCAGCCGCACATGATGATCCGCTACTACACGGCGGTGGACGGGAGGACGCTCAAGCTGCTGGGCGCGACAACCCCCATCTACCTGATGACGCTCTACATCCCGGCGGCTCTGGTTGGCCTCGGGGGCGCCCTGGTGCTCCCGGACCTCGCCCAGGCGGACCGCATCTTCCCGGAGCTGCTCTTCTCCTTCGCGCCCCCCTGGCTCACCGGCCTGATCCTGGCCGGCGCGGCGGCGGCCGCCATGTCCACCCTGGACTCCATCCTGCACGCCAACATGACCGTGCTGACCCGGGACGTGTACCAGCGCTACCTGGTGCGGGACCGCAGCCAGAAGCACTACGTGCGCGTCGGCCAGGCCATCGTCCTGGCATTGCTGGTGGTGGCCTACTGGCTGTCGCTCCAGGAAGGCGCCCTGCTGGTCAGCATCATCAACCTCTCGGGCTCGGGCGCCCTCCAGTTGCTTCCCGCCATCATCGGCATCTGCTTCCCGGGCGGCCGCTCGCTCAGCAAGGCGGGCGTGCTGGCCGGGCTGGCCGCCGGCGTGGCCACCCTGTGGTGGTCCCTCCTGCTCGATCCGAACCCGATGGGCATCCACGGCGGGCTCTGGGGCCTTGCCGCGAACTTCGTCGTTGCCGTTGCGGTATCGGCCGTCACGGCAGGACCGTCCGCCAAGACGGTCAAGCGCGTGCACGGGGAGGTGGAGCGGTTCGTGTACGGGGAGGAGCAGTAGAAGATCGCCATGCCCCAGGACGACCCCCCGCGCCGAGGTCCGCCCCGCCGCTACAGCGACAAGGAGGTCGGCCGTCTGCTGAAGTACGCCACCGAGCTGCAGCGGTCGAACGAGGCCGGTGGGCCCGGTGGCCAGGAGGGTCGCGGGATGACGCTGGCCACACTGCAGGAGGTGGCCGCGGAGGCGGGGATCGAGCCGCGCTACATCCAGTTGGCGGCGGCCCGCATCGACGGCCCGGAGCCCACGGGACTCAGAGACTCGCTGGCCGGCACCCCGCTTCTGGTTCGCGCCGAGCGGATCATCCCGGGCGAACTGCGGGACGAGGACTACGAGCAGATCGTCACGGAGATCCAGATGGCTACCGATGTACCGGGCGACACATCGATGGTCGGGCGCATCCTGACGTGGAGATCCGAAACTTCGGACTACCAGACTCGCTCCCTTCAGTTGATCGTGGCGTCGCGCAACGGCGAGACGCGCATCCAGGCCGAAGAGCGCCTGCAGAGTTACGCGGGAGCGCTCTACGGCGGTGTCGTGGGCGGAGGCGGGATGGGAATCGGGATGGGTCTCGGTTTCGGAGTGGGCCTGGGAGCGCTGGGCTCGGCTCTCTTCGCACTGGCCTTTCCCTTCGCCCTCACCGGCACACTGTACGTGGCGATGCGCCAGGTCATGAAATCGACCGGACGCAAGCGCCGCGCGGAGGCGGAAGCGCTGGTGGACCGGATCGCCCGGTACGTGCAACTGCCATCGCAATAGCAGGCGGTACACGTGAGTTGCGCCGGTTCCTCGATCAGCTCCTGGCCATGGTCATTCTCCTGGTGGTCACCAAACTGGCCGCCCAGGAGGGAGGCTTCGCTGGCCCTGATCGCCCTCGCTGCAGTGTCCTGCGATTCTGCGGAGGGACCGGAGGCGGTTGCGATTCCTCTGACGCCGTTCACGTCTTCGCCAGCCCCTCTTTCCATTAACGGGTATCTGGCACTCACCACCGAGGCCACGGCGTGCGTCGTTGACGACTACGAAACAAGGGTTCACTGCATCTATCGTGACGGTGAACAGGCGGATGTCTTCGGACGGCAAGGCGGAGGTCCGGGGGAGTTCCGTACCCGACCCCGGCTGGTCACGCGCGGACCTGACGGTACCGTCGCCGTCATCGGATACAACTGGATCGCGCTATTCGAGCCTACCGGAAGGTTCGTTTCCGAGGCGCCGGTGCCAAGGAGTATCAGGCTCTCGGGATCGGCAGACTCGGTGTTGATGGGCTCCCAGCTTGAAAGCGATGGTCCATCGCGTTCCGTGCATGTGCGGCACCTGGAAATCGATATCGCAACAGGGGAGATCCTCTGGGAACGGTATTTCCCGACCGCGATAGTCGCGCCGGCCGACTGTCCCCCGTTCGTGTTCTCCACGGGAAGCACCCGTCGGAGCCTGGGTAACGCACGAAGGTTTCCGTCCGGCGGCATCGTCTTCGCCTCCCTTTGCCGCGGACAAATGCTGTACCTCTCCGACCCGGACGACGAGTTCGGGATCCTGGTACAGCCTCCCCTGCACACGCTCGAGTACCCCACCCGCAGAGATGTGGAGCGCTACCTGGAAGCCTGCGAATTGCCAGCCACGAGGCTGCTCAGCCTGCCCTGCGAGGTTGAAGAATACCGACGGAGACCCAAGTACTACGGCATACACTACTGGGTCGACGACCAGGACCGGCTCTGGGTCCTCACCGACCGCGACCGCGAGCGTTACTCCTACCTAGACGTGTACACGGGACCCGAGTTTTCCGGCTCGGTGCGCGTGCGCCATCGGGGCGTGGGCTTCGACGTGCTCGGCTCGACGCTCGCCGTGCTGGTCGAGCGTCCGGTCGGACCTGACGATGCCGATGCGATCCCGGACCGCGGAATCGACTGGTACGACATCCAGCGGCTGAAGTTCGGGACGCCGATCCCGTGACGAATTGGTTTGAGAGCGTCTGGCTCAGCGCAACGGAGGCGTGACACCAAGATGTCGTTGACACGTAGCACGGGCTACGTTATACTTGCTCCCGAGAGAACTCAGAATCCTAGTGGTAGTCAGTTATCTCCACTTCCCTGGGACCATCGGATGCCCAAACGAAGCAGACTCGGTATTGCTTGTTGATCTTGATCGCCCACTGCCCTGCTCGCTCTCGGTGCAGCTTATGCAGCCCGTATCCAAGACCTTTGAGATCTTGCAGGCTCATCGCGTAGTTGAGCGCGTCCAACACTTCCATCGCCGCGGAGAACAAATGGGTAGGGCACGCCTTTCGGGCAGCTTTGGTATTCTGCCCGTCGAAGATGTCTTCCGTGCCCTTGTCGCCGAATGAGACGATCACGGTAACGACCCTCCAAAGGAACACCCAATGATTCGATTGCCGAAGAACCGTCCTCCCACCCACCCTGGCCTGCACGTGACGAGGGTCATAGCCACGCATGGGCTTACGCAGACGAGAGCTGCCCGAGCGCTCGGGATTTCATTCCAGCGGCTGAACGCCGTCATCAACGAGCGGCGAGGGGTTACCCCGGATACCGCGCTGCGACTTGAGAAGTTGTTTGGGGTGTCCGCTGGCTTCTGGCTCACCAGCCAACTAGCATGGGATCTCTGGCACCAGATGCGAGAAGAATCCACAATATCCGCGGTTGGCCGAATCGAGCCGGTTCGAGCCGACGAGCGCCAGGAAACGCCGGTTGGCATCCGGTAGGTTCTCATCAAGATCATTTGTCTTCGGTCTCCGAGACACGAGAGGACGTTCGGTCGAGTTTCCAAGATAAGGACTACTTTATCCTAGCCTATCAGTGCTGTGCTGTCAAGTGTCACTGCTACCAGTTGACAAGAAGGGCATCGCATACCAGATTACTTCCTGCGTATCTACTTGCAGGAGGTGCATGAGAATGCCAGAGACGACAAAGCCATCGCGGACCCGAAGCCCGGAACATCCAGCAATCGCACTCGAAGACGCCATTGAGCGCACCAGGACACTCTACGAGCAGGAGCACTTCAATGAGGTGCCAGCGGCAACCGTTCTGGACCACTGGGGATATCGCCCCAAGAGTGGCCTCGGACAACGGATCCTGGCAGCCCTCCGACACTACGAACTCCTGGAAGAAAAGGGTAGCGGAGATCAGCGGGTAGTTTGGCTGTCCGAGAACGGCAAGGTGCTGGCGCTCAAGGCGCCCGCTGATCCAGGGTGGATTGAAGCGTGCCGGGAAGCAGCGTTGGCTCCGACGATCCACGCGGCTCTCTGGGAGAAGTGGAAGGAAGGCGGTCAACTCCCCTCGGAAAGCACGATGCGTTGGGAACTGGCCAACCGAGGGTTCAACCGGAAGGCGATCGACAGCTTCAGCGCAACCTTCCGGGCTACGTTGCAGTTCGCCAGCCTGCTTGGTGATGGCGTTCGCGACACGCCTTCGGGCGAAAGCGACGCATCAGACCCGCGCGAACCGGAACCCGATGCCCTTGCCGAAGAGCCGGAGAGCAGCCCGAGGACCATTGACCGACCGATGCCGTCGACGGATGCCTCGACAACGAAGGACTGGGACTTGAACATCCCGCTTGTGAGCGGCGGTCAGGCTGTCTTGAGAATCCCCATCCCATTGAACGAGACGGACTTCGAACTGGTGAAGGCAGTCGTCAACGCGAATCTGGACGCACTCAAGCAGTCCATCACTCGTAAACCGGCGGGGATGGAAGACCCGGAAGAGGAATAGCCCCGAACCTCCCCCCTACCTGAACTCCTCCATCAGCGCGTCCATCTGCTCGCTGCCGGGGCAGAGGTCCTCGTGGGACAGCTCGGCGAGCGGCGTGGGCGTGGTCGCGTTGTCGTCGTGCATGTCCTCGCCGCCGGGGTCAAGGTAGAGGAGCCCCGTCACCACCTCGCCCCGGTTCTGCAGCGATCGGTAGTGCTCGTAGGCGGACAGGCGGTCGGTGGGGTCGTAGTCCTCGGGGACCTTGCGGAAGCGCACCATGCTGCCGTCGTGCATGGTGATGGAGGTGCGGCTCCCCTTCTCGTACGAGGCCGAGATCTCCGAGCGGATGGGCACGAAGTCCACCGGCACCAGCTCGTGTCCGTGGTGGCGGGTGTAGAGGTAGCTCTTCGTCGACCCGACGTGGTCGTTGAAGGTGACGCACGGCGAGATCACGTCCAGGAAGGCGAATCCCTTGTGCATCAGCCCGGCCTTCAGCAGTGGGAGGAGCTGCTGCTTGTCGCCCGAGAAGCCGCGCGCGACGAAGGTGGCCCCCAGTGTGAGCGCCAGCGCCACCGGGTCAATGGGCTCGCTCTTGTTGGGCACGCCGCGCTTGGAGCGCGAGCCCACGTCGGCGGAAGCCGAGAACTGCCCCTTGGTGAGCCCGTAGACGCCGTTGTTCTCCAGCACGTACAGGATGTTGACGTTGCGGCGGATGGCGTGGCAGAACTGGCCCAGGCCGATGGAGAGCGAGTCGCCGTCGCCGGAAATGCCGATGTAGTAGAGGTCCTTGTTGGCCGCGTTGGCCCCGGTCGCGAGGGCGGGCATGCGCCCGTGCACCCCGTTGAACCCGTGCGCCTCGTTCACGAAGTACGCGGGCGTCTTGGCCGAGCAGCCGATGCCGCTCATCTTGGCGATGCGGTGCGGCGGGATGGAGAGTTCGTAGAAGGCCTGGATGACCGCGGCGGTGACCGAGTCGTGGCCGCACCCCGCGCACAGGGTCGAGATCGTGCCCTCGTAGTCCCGCATGTGCAGGCCGAGGTCGTTGGCGCCCAGGCCCGGATGCCGGACCGCGGGCTTGGCGATATAGGTCATGCCACCGCTCCTTCCGGCCGCTCCGCTGCCGGCCGCACCTTCGTTTCCTCCGGCGCGCGACCCAGGTGTTCGTTCACCTCGCCGGCCACGAAGGCCGCGCTCATGGGGAAGCCGCCGTAGTCCAGCACCGAATGCAGCCGGGCCGGATCCACCTCGGTCTCGTTCACCAGCAGCCGTCTCAGCTGCGCGTCCCGGTTCTGCTCTACCACGATGTTGAGTTCGTGCGCGTCCAGGAACTCGCGTACCAGAGCGTCGAACGGGAAGCCGCGCACGCGCATGTAGTTGACCGGCAGACCCTGTCGCTCCAGGATGTCTGCCGCCTCACGCACCGCCCCGTCGCACGACCCGATGGTCACTAGCGACATGGTCGCGCCCTCGCGCATGCGCACGGCCGGCGCGGGCACCTCGCTCGCGGCGGAGTCGATCTTCCTGCTCAGCCGGTCCATCACCTCGGTGTACTCGTCGGCGTCCTCGGTGTACGTCCCGCGGCTCGTGTGCCCCGAACCTCGCGTAAAGTACGCCCCCTTGGGGTGCACGCCCGGAAGGGATCGGTACGGAATGCCGTCGCCGTCCACATCCATGTAACGGTAGAATTTCTGGATCTTTTCCAGTTCCGCGGCCCCGAGCACCTTGCCGCGGTCGGGCACGAAGCTGTCGTCCCAACGGAGCTTCGGGATCATCCAGTCGTTCATGCCGATGTCCAGGTCCTGCACCAGGAAGACCGGGCTCTGGAAGCGCTCGGCCAGGTCGAAGGCCTCCACCGCCATCTGGAACGACTCCTCCGGATTGGCCGGGAAGAGGGCGATGTGCTTGGTGTCGCCGTGCGAGGCGTAGGCCACCGCCGCGATGTCGCCCTGCTGCGTGCGGGTGGGCATGCCCGTCGACGGCCCTACCCGCTGCACGTCCACGAAGACCGCCGGGATCTCGGCGTAGTAGGCCAGCCCGATGAACTCGCTCATGAGCGAGACACCGGGGCCGCTGGTGGGGGTGAAGGCGCGCGCGCCGGCCCAGCCCGCTCCGATGACCACGCCCGCCGCCGCCAGCTCGTCCTCGGCCTGGGCGATGAAGAAGCTGCGCTCGCCGGTCTCGGGATCCTTGCGGAAGCGCTCGCAGAAGCGCTTGAAGGCGTCCATCAGCGAGGTCGAGGGCGTGATCGGATACCACGCGCCCACCGTCGCCCCGGCGAACACGCAGCCGAGCGCCGCCGAGGTGTTGCCGTCCATGAGCACGTGGTCCGAGGTCGCGTCCATGGTCTGGAGCCGGATGGGCAGCGGGCAGTCGAAGTGCTCCATCGCGTAGTCGTAGCCCAGCTCGATCGCCTTGTAGTTGGAACCGATGAGCTTGGGCTTGGCCGCGAACTTCTCCTGGATCATCCCGCGGATCACGTCCAGATCCATCGACAGAAGCGCGGCCAGAGCACCCGCGTACGCGATGTTCTTCATCAGGATGCGCACCCGCGCCCCCTTGAATTCGCGCACGCACATCTCCCCCAGGGGAACTCCGAGGAAGGTGATGTCGTCCCGCAGGAACTCCTTGGCCATGGGCCAGGAGGAGTCGTGCAGGAGGTACCCGCCGGGGCGCACCTCGGCGATGTCGCGCTCGTAGGTGGCGGGATTCATCGCCACGATGAGGTCGAACTCCGGGGTGCGCGCCGAGTACCCTTCGTGGCTCACCCGGATCTCGTACCAGGTCGGGAGCCCCTGGATGTTGGAGGGGAAGACGTTCTTGCCGGTGCAGGGGATCCCCATGCGGAAGATCGCCTGCATGATGAGGCCGTTCGCGCTCGCCGAGCCGGTCCCGTTGACGGTCCCGATCTTGAACGCGAAGTCGTTGGTCCGGTCGGTCTTCTCTAGACGTGGGTCGGACATGCCGCTTCCTGCCCCGCGTAGGGAATCAACAGTTCGAACTTGCGCATGTCCCAGGCCGCCGTGGGACAGCGCTCCGCGCACAGGCCGCAGTGGACGCAGAGATCCTCGTCCTTCACCATCACGCGTCCGGTCTGGGGGAGTCCTTCTGATACCATCAGATCCTGGGTGAGGTTCTCCGCGGGCGCCATCAGGCGCGTCCGGAGATCCTCCTCATCGCCGTTCACGGTGATCGTGAGGCAGTGCACCGGGCAGATGTCGATGCAGGCGTCGCATTCGATGCACAGCTTGGCCTCGAAGTGGGTCTGGATGTCGCAGTTGAGGCAGCGCTCCACCTCGCGCGCGGTCTGCTCCGGGTCGAACCCCATCTCCACTTCGATGGACAGCTCCTCGAAGCGGCGCACCAGCTCCACGTGCTTCATCTTCTGGCGCGGCGAGGGATTGTAGTCGTTGGAGTAGGCCCACTCGTGCATCCCCATCTTGGCGGAGATGAGGTTCTGGTCCTGCGGCGGGCGGTCTTCGGTAAGCGACAGCCCCTGGCAGTAGTTGTGGATCGAGATGGCGGCCTGGTGGCCGTGCTCCACCGCCCAGATGATGTTCTCCGGCCCCCACGCCGCGTCGCCGCCCACGAAGATCCCCTCGCGGGTGGTCATGAAGGTGGTGCGGTCGACCTCGGGCATGTCCCAGTGGTTGAACTCGATGCCGATGTCGCGCTCGATCCAGGGGAACGCGTTGTCCTGGCCGATGGCGAGGATGACGTCGTCGCAGGGGAGGATCTCGGTGTCGTGCACCGTCGCCTTCAGCCGTCCGCTCTCCTCGTCCTTGTGCCAACTGACCAGCTCGAACTCCATCCCGACCAGCCTGCCGTCTTCCAGCACGAACCGCTTCGGGGAGTAGTTCTCGACGATGTCGACGAGCTCCTCCTCGGCGTCCTCGAGCTCCCAGGGCGACGCCTTGAAGTAGGGCCGCGACTTGCGCGCCATCACCTTGATGTCTGTGCCGCCGAGGCGCTTCGAGGTGCGGCAGCAGTCCATCGCCGTGTTGCCGACCCCGATCACCAGCACGCGCTCGCCGATGGCGTCGACGTGCCCGAAGTGCACCGCCTCCAGCCACTCGATGCCGATGTGGATGTTGTCGGCGGCTTCCTGGCGGCCCGGGATGTTCAGCTCCTTGCCCTTGGGGGCGCCGGTGCCCACGAAGACGGCGTCGTAGCCCTCCTCGAGAAGCTCCTTCATCGAGTCGATGCGCGTGTTGTAGTGGATCTCGACGCCCATGTCGAGGATCATGTCGATCTCTTCCTCGAGCACCGCGACGGGGAGCCGGAAGGCGGGGATGTTGGTGCGCATGAGCCCGCCGGAGCGAGGGAGCGCCTCGAAGATCGTGCACTCGTAGCCCAGCGGCATGAGATCGTTGCAGACTGTGAGCGACGCCGGCCCGCACCCGACCAGGGCGATGTGCTTGCCGTTCTTCACCACCGGTATCTCCGGCAGGCGATTGTCGGTCGGATCGCGCAGGTCGGCCGCAACCCGCTTCAGGCGGCAGATGGCGACCGGTTTGCCGTCCACGCGGGTGCGCCGGCAGGCGGGCTCGCAGGGACGGTCGCAGGTGCGGCCCAGGATCCCCGGGAAGACGTTCGAGGACCGGTTCAGCCAGAACGAGTCCGTGTAGCGGCCGTTGGCGATGAGCCGGATGTACTCGGGCACGTTGGTGTGGGCCGGACAGCCCCACTGGCAGTCCACCACCTTGTGGTAGTAGTCGGGGTTGCTGACGTCCGTGGGTTGCATCAGTCCTTGGCCGTGTACCCTTGGGAACGCATGCGGCTCGCGGAGTTGGCGTCAGCGCGGACAGGCGCCGAGGCAGCCGGAGACGAGGCGGAAGCGGGGGAGGGGCCGAGTGTTGGTCACGAAAACGGCTTGTCTGGGTACGACCCCGTCTGTGGCTGGGCCGGAAGGCCCGTTGGCGCTGGGGGTCGCATCCGACCCCGAGTGTTCCCAATGATGTACCAGAACGCCTTCGATGGCAAGATTTTGGGGACGCTGCGCGTCCCGTTACCAATTCACGGTCAAACCGAAACGGAGGGCGGTGACCCTTGCCTGAACGACAGACCCCCGAATCCCGGACCGGCCTGGCCCCCTTCCGGAGCGCCGAGCTGCCGGTCCCGCCCCGGCCCCGGGGACTGGCCTGGATCGGGGTCGTGGGCCCCGGAGTGATCGTGCTGGGCGCCTCCATCGGGGGCGGGGAGTTTCTGCTGGGCCCATCCGCCTTCGTCCGCTACGGGCTGGTGCTGCTCTGGGTGACAGCGGTCGCCACCTTCCTCCAGACCGTGTTCAACACCGAACTCATGCGCTGGACGATCGCCACCGGCGAGCCCGTCTTCACCGGGTTCATGCGCACGCGGCCGGCGGCGCCGTTCTGGGCCGTGGTCTACGCGCTGCTGTACTTCCTGCAGCTTGGGTGGCCGGCCTGGGCGGGCACGGCGGCGGGCGCGGTGTTCTTCCTGGTGTTCCGCGACCTGGCCGGGCCGGAGAACGCCGGACTGGTGCATGCCTTCGGGGTGGGGACGTTCGTCCTGTGCGTCGCCATCCTGCTCTTCGGACGGCGCATCGAACGCACGCTGGAGATCCTGAACTGGATCCTGGTAGTGGCGATCCTCGGGACCTTCCTGGTGCTGGCGCTCATGTTCGTGGCCCCGGAGACCTGGGTCGCGGGGGCGGCGGGGCTGGTGGGATACGACCCGGCGCAGGGGGCGTTTCGCTTCATTCCGGCGGGCGCCGACTTCTTCCTGATCGGGGCCTTCGCGGCCTACTCGGGTGCGGGCGGGATGACCAATCTGACCCTCTCCAACTGGGCGCGCGACAAGGGGTACGGGATGGGCAGCGTGGTGGGCTACATCCCGGCCGCCGTGGGCGGCAAGCAGGTGCGCCTCGCCCCGACCGGCTACATCTTCGACCCCACCGCGGAGGCGATGGGCCGGTGGCGGGGGTGGTGGCGCATCGTGCGCGCCGACCAGTGGGGCATCTATTTCACCGGCGCGCTGCTCGGGATGATCCTGCCCGCCGTGCTCTACGTGACCTTCATCGAGGCCGGCACCGACATCCGCGGCCTGTCGGTGGCGGCGGCGCTGGCCGACGCCATGGCCACCCGGGCGGGCGCGCTCTTCGGGGGCATCATCGCCCTCATGGGCGTCTGGATCCTCTTCAAGACCCAACTGGACATCGTCGACGGAATGACGCGCGCCATCACCGACATCCTGTGGACGGGCTCCCGGCGCGTGCGGCGCTGGCGCGGGGGGGACGTGCGCTTCGTCTACTACACGGTGCTCGTCGGGATCGCCGGATGGGGGATCATCGGCCTCGGACTGGCGCAGCCGATCGTGCTGCTGCAACTGGGCGCCAACATGGCCGGCATCGTGTTCGTCATCTCCTCGCTTCACCTTCTTTACATCAACACGCGCTTCCTTCCGAAGGAGATACGCCCGCCGATGTGGCGGAGGGTGGCGCTGGTCGCCACGTCGGTGTTCTACGGGGCGTTCGTGGTGCTCTGGCTGAGCGGGCTTTTCTAAGGCGATGGCCGACGACGGCAGGTCCTCCCTGCGGGTCGGCGCGCGCGCCGAAGTCCTGGTCGACTCCGAAGCCGTGTGGGCGGCCGTTCAGGCCGATCTCGCCGCGGCGCGCCAGTACGCCTTCATCCAGACCTACTCGTTCGAGGGCGATTGGGTGGGGACGGCGCTCTCGGACGCCCTGCTCGCCGCGCGCGCGCCGGACCGCCGGCTGCTCGTCGACTCCTATACGCGCGCCAACCAGAACGACCGCTGGATCGCGCTTCCCGGAACGCTTTTCGATCGCGGGTTTCGGGCGGAGGTGCGCAACACCGGGCGACTGGTGCGCCTGCTGCGGTCCGAGGGCGTGGGCGTCCGCTTCGGCCGCCCCTTCGGGATGCTCGGGCAGCGCTTCCTCAACCGCGACCACAAGAAGGTCATCCTCTTCGACGACCGCGTGTCCTACATCGGGGGCATCAACTTCTCCGAGCACAACTTCGCGTGGCACGATCTCATGGTGCGGGTCGAGGATGCGGATGTGGCGCGCTTTCTCAGGCGGGACTTCCAGTCCTCGTGGGAGGGGAGTTCGCGGTATGCGCGGGCATCCTTTCCAGGGCCGGAGCTGGACCTTCATCTGCTGCCGGGTGAAGGCAACCGCGCGGCCTATCGCGACCTACTCGGGCTCATCGATGGCGCCAGGCGCTCGATTGACGTCATCAGCCCCTATCTGAGCCCGCCCTTCACGGATCATCTGGCGGCTGCCGCGGCGCGTGGCGTCCGGGTCCGGATCGTGACCCCGCGCTCGAACAACAAGGCCTATCTGCAGAAGTATCTGCTGGCGATGGCGGAGCGGGCCGGCTTCGAGGTCTGGCTGTTCGAGGGTGGCATGATCCACATGAAGTGCATGCTGATCGACGACGGCATGCTGGTCACCGGGTCCTCCAACTTCGACCTGATGAGCTACAACGGGTTCCTGGCCGAGATCGTCGCGGTTTTCCGGTCAACGGAGGTCGTCGCAGCGTTCCGGCGCCGGGTCCTGGAGCCGGATCTGAGGGCTTCGCGGCGGTTCGAGGACGATGGCGGTGCCGGAGGGGGACGGCTGGGGAGAGCGCTGCGCGCGATGCCGATCCGGGTCGCGAAACGGGTGGCGAGAGTGCTCGGTCCCGGGTGAGGGCACTGCGTCCCGGCGCGGCCGCGTGCTGACGATGTTGGCCCGCGTCAAAATGGGGCCAGGACGGCTCAGCCGCGCTCCACCGGACGGTCGGGATCCGTGACCCATTGGCTCCACGAACCCGCGTAGAGCCGCCCGCCGCCGAGCCCGGCGTGTTCCATGGCGAGCAGGTTGTGGCAGGCGGTGACGCCGGAACCGCAGTACGACACCGAATGCTCCGGAGGCGTGTCGCCGAGGATGGCCCGGAAGCGTTGGCGGAGCTCCTCGCGCGACTTGAAGGTGCCGTCCGCGGAAAGGTTTTCCTCGAAGGCCGCGCACACCGCTCCCGGGATGTGGCCCGCCACCGGGTCCAGCGGTTCGACCTCGCCGCGGTAGCGCTCTCCGGCGCGTGCGTCGATTAGGGGGGTGGAGGCGTCTCCGAGGCTGCCGAGCACGTCGGCCGCCGGGACGACGCGCTCGGGCCGCGGCGCGGCCGAGAAGACCCGCGCCGGCCGCGCGGCCACCTCGGCCGTGGTCGGCCGCCCCTCGGCGCACCAGCGCTGCCAGCCGCCGTCGAGCAGGGCGGCCGCGTCGTGGCCGACCCAGCCGAGCATCCACCAGAGCCGCCCCGCCATCGCGCCTCCCATGTCGTCGTAGGCCACGACCTGCACCCGCCCGTCGACGCCCCAGGCGCCGAGCGTGCTCGCGAAGTCGGCGGCCGCCGGAAGCGGGTGGCGGCCGGTCGTGCCCGGGACGATGGGACCGGAGAGGTCTTCCTCCAAGTGGGCGTAGGCGGCGCCCGGAATGTGCGCCGATGCGTACTCGCGCCGGCCATGTTCGGCGTCGGCCAGGGAAAAGCGGCAGTCGACGATCACCCAGTCGGGATCGTCGAGGTGTGCGAACACTTCTTTCGGGGTCACAAGCGTGGTGAAGGACATATCGGCGTGATCGGGGTAGGGAGGGTGAGCATCGGGATTCGCTTGTTCCGGATCCCTGTGAAAAGTTCACGTGAACATTCTCGGTCTTCGCGCGCCAGCAGTCCATCCACGGGCGGCCAGACCAGCGCGCCAAGTGGAAGAGACTGTAAGTAGTCGCAAACAGACCGCCGACCACGAGGTGACTCTTGTCGGTTGCAAGCCGAATCGTACCACCCTCCGGCCAGGCCGGCGAAGGTGCCGCACCCGCCCGGCTTGAACTCCCCGTCACGGGGATGTCGTGCATGGGTTGTGCGGCGACCATAGAGAACGTCCTGCGCGCGGGCGTCCCCGGGGTGGTGAGCGCGGACGTTAACTTCGCCTCCGGGCGCGCGACCATCCAGTACCAGCCCGACGCAGTGACCCCCGCCGAGATGACGCGCGCCATCGAGGAGGCCGGCTACGGGGTGGTCGCCGAAGCGCTGGAAGAGGAGGACAGGGGTTCCGGAGCAAGAACGGAGGACGCCGAGGCGGCAGCCCGCGCGCGCGAGATCGACCGGCACGGCCGCGAGTTCCGCACCGGGCTGGCCTTCACGCTCCCCCTCTTCCTGGTCAGCATGGGCCGCGACTTCGGGCTGGTGGGCGCGTGGGCTCATGCGACCTGGGTGAACTGGGCCTTCCTCGCCCTCGCGACCCCGGTCCAGTTCTACGTGGGATGGAGCTACTACACCGGCTCCTTCAAGGCACTGCGCAATCGCGGCGCCAACATGGACGTGCTGGTGGCGCTGGGGTCTTCGGCGGCGTTCTTCTACAGCGTGGTCGTGACGGTTGCGCTCACCGTCGGGGTGACCACGGCGGGCGAACACGTCTATTTCGAGACGGCCGCGGCGATCATCACCCTCATCAAGCTGGGCAAGTGGCTGGAAGTCCGGGCCAGGGGCGAGACCGGCGACGCCATTCGCCGGATGATGGCGCTCCGCCCGCGCACCGCCACCCTCCTCGCAGACGGGGAGGAGCGGGAGGTGCCGCTCGACCAGGTACAGGTGCGCCAGGTCGTGCTGGTGCGCCCCGGCGAGCGGATTCCGGTCGACGGCGTCGTGCTCGGCGGGCGCTCCTCGGTGGACGAGAGCACCTTCACCGGCGAGAGCCTCCCGGTGGACAAGGAGCCGGGGGCGGAGGTGATCGGCGGCACCCTCAACCACGAGGGGCTGCTGCAGGTGCGCGCGACCCGGGTGGGCGCCGACACCGCCCTGGCGGGGATCGTGCGCCTGGTGCGCGAGGCCCAGGGCAGCAAGGCGCCCGTGCAGCGGCTGGCCGATCGGGTGGCGGGGATCTTCGTGCCGATCGTGATCGTGATCGCGGCGGGGACCTTCCTGGTGTGGTGGATGGCCGCGGGTGCCGGTCTGCCGGCCGCGCTGATCCGCACGGTGGCGGTGCTGGTGATTGCCTGCCCGTGCGCTCTGGGGCTGGCGACCCCCACCGCCGTGATGGTCGGGATGGGGGTGGGGGCGGGGAAGGGCATCCTGTTCCGGAACAGCGAGGCGCTCGAGCTCGCCCGGCAGCTGAAGGTGGTCATGCTCGACAAGACCGGCACCATTACCAGGGGCGAGCCCGCAGTGCGCAAGGTGGTGGGGAACGACCCGCGCAGGATCCTCGGGATGGCGGGCTCCGCCGAGTGGGGCAGCGAGCATCCGCTGGCGCGCGCAGTGGTGCGGGAGGCACAGGCGCGCGGCATCGAGCTGGAACGTCCGCGCGACTTTGAAGCCGTGCCGGGGTCGGGGGTGGCAGCCACCGTGAGCTATCACCGTGTGGTGGTGGGGAAGAGGCGGTTCGCGGGCATCCTCGGCAGTCTCGGGCAGGACCTGGCGACTCAGGCGGAGCGCCTGGAGGCGGAGGCGCACACGGTGGTCTGGGTCGCGGTCGACGGGCGCGCGATCGGCCTGATCGCCATTGCGGACGAACTCAAGCCGGGCGCCCGCGACGCGATCGAAACGCTGCGAAGGCGCATGCGGGTGGTCATGGTCACCGGCGACAACGCGGCCACCGCCGCCGCCATCGCCGACGAAGCCGGCATCCGCGAGGTGCGCGCCGGCGTCCCGCCGCGCGAGAAGGCCGAGGCGGTGAACGCCCTCAGGGAGGAAGTGGGCGGGCGCGTCGCCATGGTGGGCGACGGCACCAACGACGCTCCCGCGCTAGCCCGCGCGGATGTCGGCATCGCCATTGGAACGGGCACCGACGTGGCCATCGAAAGCGCCGACATCACCCTCATGGGCGGCGACCTGGCGGGCGTGCACGAGGCCATCCACCTGTCGCGCGCGACCATGCGCACCATCCGCCAGAATCTCTTCTGGGCCTTTGGCTACAACGTGGCGCTCATTCCGGTAGCGGCCGCCAGCAGCATGCTCCACCCCGTTCTGGCCGCGCTGGCGATGGCCTTCTCGAGCGTCAGCGTGGTGCTGAACAGCCTGCGCCTGAAGCTCAGGGCCGACCGGCCTCTGGCCTGGTGAAGACCAACACCCGCCAGACCACGCCGGCGCGCTCGAATCGCTTCACGAGTCCGTAGCTCTCCACCACCGCCTCCACCGCGGAAGGCTCGTGCGCGAAGACGCGGAACGGATGCCGCCTGAGCCGCTGGATGAAGTTCACCAGCCCAACGCCGAAACGGGCCAGCGGTCCGCCATGCGGCATCACCAGCCCGAGGGTCCGCCTCGCCAGGGGCGCCGCCGCGCCCAACAGGGCCGGCATGTCGGGATAGCAGCAGACCACCCGGTCGAGAGTCACCAGGTCGGCCGCCGGGAGTTCGCGCGCCCGCTCGACGAAGTCGCCGTCGACGTAGCGAATGCGTTCGGCATAGCCCCGCGCCTCGGCCTCGGATCGCGCCGCGCGCAGGAACGCCGGAGCCGCGTCCGAGTGGGTTCCCCCGGCCGCCCCGCGCGCCATCAACTCGTGCTGAATGGCCCCGATGCCCCCGCCGACGTCGATGAAGGTGCGGCCCTCGACGCCGTCCTGCGCTACGGCCCCCAGCAGCCGGCGCGTGGCTTTGGCCGGGCCCTTGCGGCGGAACCTGCGCAGGTTCCTGAGCGCGTGCGCGTCGTCGAACTGGCGTTCGAGCCCGCAGCACTGGCGACAGCTCACGGCGATTCGCGGATCAGATGCGCTGGTGGTCGGCCCGCCAGTCCTCTACGGCCTGCTTGATCTCCTTTCGGTCCGTCAGCTCGCCGTCGAGGACCGCGCGCACCAGACCGGACAGCTCCGCGTCGGAAGCGAAGCGCAGCCCGATCAACTGATCCGTCGTCAGATCCTCGATTCGGCTCTTCAGGTCATCCGGAAGGAGTCTCTCCATGCGCAGGCGCTCCTCGAGGCGGATCACCCGGTCCTGCACGCCCGTCGAAAAACGGCGCGCGAAGAGAAGGCCCGTCGCCGCGCTGGCCGCGACCAGGAACAGGGCCAGGTTGCCGGTGCTGAAGTCGGTGACGAGCTGGTAGCCGATCGCCAGCGCCGCCGCCGTGGAGCTGTAGGCCCCGGCAAGGAACAGCAGAGGAGGCCGCTTGGCGTGATTGGCGTAGTTCTGGGGTTCGGCCATCAGGACTCCGGGGTCCGGGGTGTTGGTCGGGTGGCCGGGCGTTGCGGCGCTCAGGAGCTCCGGCGGCCTACCAGTCTTCCTTCTCCAGCTCCTTCATCTCCTTCCGCAGTCGGTCCCAGTCGGTGTCGGAGATGTCCGAGTCCACCACCGGGACGCGCTCCCGTCCCTGGGCCACGTTCCTGCGCACGAAGAAACCGATGAGGATGCCGGAGAAAGCCACCGCGACCCACGGCATGACGTAGCCCACCCAGTTGAAGCCCTCCATCGGCGGCGAGCTGATGATGTCCGTGCCGAAGTCGGCGACGAAGCCGGCCAGGATGACCTCCTCGGACTCGCCTGCCTCCAGCGCCGCCAGGATGCGCTGGGTGAAGGCGGGGGATTCGCTGCACTGCATCTGGTACTGGCAGATATGGGTGTCCAGGTTGCAGCTGCAGGTGCAGCGGATCATCTGTTCGATGCGGAGCAGGTCTTCGCCGTGCGGCCCGTCGTGGGAGTGCCGGAAGACGACGGCATCGGTGTAGCCCGCGTGCGAGGGGCCGGTGGAGAGGGGCTCCTGTGGCGCGCCGTGGGCGTGCATGGCAGAAGCGGCAAGCAGGATGGCGGCGGCAGCAGTCATGGTCGTCCTGTATCCTGGGGAACCGGCCGGTCCGGCGGCCGGAGTCTGATTGAATCTAACGGGTTGGGGTGAGGTCGGGGCAACTCGCTCTGGCGCTGGCGCCCCCATCGCTACACCTTCGCGGGTGCCTCTCGGCGGAGAGGCGTCATCTCCCTCGAAACGCGCCATGCCCAGAGAAATACATCCCGGGATCCACTGGATTCAGGAATTCGGGCCGGATCGGCCGGGGATCGCGAAGTCCCTGATCGATCGCGGAGCCCACTGGTATCGTCCCGGGCGCGAGATCCACGTTCCGCAGAACGCCTTCCTCTTCGCCGGGGACCAGACGTTGCTCTTCGACACGCTGTCGCCGGCCGCGACTGAACAGATTCTCGCAGACCTGGAGCGGGTGCTGGACGGCCGAGCGCTCGACTACCTCGCGCTCTCGCACCCGGACGTTCCCCACGCGGGCAACACCTTCCGAATACTGGAGCGGCATCCCGGGGCGACGCTGGTGGCGCCCCGGTTCGGAAGGACGCACGAACTCTATCATCTGGAAGACGCGCACAAGGTGGGTCCGGGGGACTCGCTCGATCTGGGAGGGAAGCGGCTGCACTTCCACGATGCCGCCTTCCTGGACGCCGCGATGTCGATGTGGATGACCGAGGAGACCACGGGGATGCTCCTGCCCGTCGACTGGATGGGGCTGCCGCTGATGGACGGGGAGGGGCTCCTGTTCGCGGACGAGTTCGGCTCTCCCGTGGACGAGGACCGCTACGCGGAATTCCACGGGCGCGTCATGTTCTGGATGCGGTACGTGGATGTGGCGCGCACGCAGAAGGAGATCGATCTGGTGCTGGAGACCTATCGTCCACGCATGATCGCCTCCGCGCACGGACCCGTGATTCGCGCCGACGTTCCGCGCTACTTCGAGATGATGAAGGACGTCGTGGAGCGGGTCGCAACCGGCGGCCGGACGGGGGTGCTGTGAGCCGGGTGGAGAGATACGACGACGGCGCCATGGGCGCTGGAACGACGCCGGGCGGACCGGGCGCGAGCGTGGCGCTTACGCGGGACGTGTCCTGGATTGCCGAGAACTACCGGCTCGGCGAGGGCCGCAACGTCCACGTGAGCGTGTTCCTGATCCGCGCGGGAGAGCAGAACATCCTCATCGACTCGGGCTCGTTCTATCATCGCGAAAGCCTGGTCCGGCGCATTTCGAGCGCCACCGCCGGCGAAGGAATCCATTCGCTGGTGCTGTCCCACTCCGACTATCCGCATTCCGGGAACATCCCCGCGTTCCGGCGCCGCTGGGGCGACTTCGAGATCGTGGCCTCCTCCGGCGAGCCGGAGATCCAGGGGCTTCCGTACGCGCGCCGCAGCCGGATCGGGGGCAGTCTGGAGGTGGCCGGGCGGAAGATCGACTTTCTCGATCCCCCGCTGGCAGACCGCTCCCACACCTCGTGGATCTACGACCGCGCGTCGCACGTGCTTTTCGTCGCGGACGGCTTCGGCTATCACCATGCGGACGACGAGACCGGGCTGACCTCGCGCGAGTTGCCCGACGGCTTCCGGAGTGAGGAGATCTACACCTTTCACCGCGACACGCTGATCTGGCTCCGCTACGCGGATCCGCCCGTGCTCATGGGGGTGCTGCGCGAGATGTTGGAGGCGCGTGACGTGTCCTGGGTAGCGCCCATCCATGGCAACCCCATCGCGGCCGAGCATCTGGACGACTACCTGGAGCAGCTCGAGGAAGGGGTGCGGCGTATCGTGCGGGAGCAGGCGATCTGAGACGGGCAATCTGCCATTTTGGCAGACGAAGGGCGCTGCGTAGAGCCAGCCTGCGCCGGGAGCCTGACAAAATGGCAGACGTGAGACCGTCCTCTACCGGTAGAACAGCTCCACCAGGCTCATCGGCACGGCGGGGGCTAACAGCAGCCGCACCGCTTCCGATGCTGGCTCCCCAAACCGACCCGACCGGCCGCGCTTGAGCTCTCGTCCTTGCAACGGGAAGGCTCCGGCGGGCGTCCCAATCAAAGGACTGTGGGCCGCCCAGCCGGGGCGAGCGGATGGAGCGTGATCCGGGGAGCGACGGAATGAACGGTATCGAGCTCGAGAAGGTCGGCCCCCTGACGCTACGCGCGTGGGGGCTGGCGACGGCGCTCGTGGTGTGGGGTCTCTACTTGCTGACCCTCGCGCCGACGGTCGGTTTCTGGGACAGTTCGGAGTATGTGACCACGGCGCACATCCTCGGGTTGCCGCATCCCCCGGGAAACCCGCTCTTCGTCCTTGTCGGCCGCGTGTGGAACCTGCTGCTCGGATTCACGGGTCTTCCGGTCGCGCTGCGGATCAACGCCCTCGGAGCCACACTGTCGGCCGGCGCGAGCTTCTTCTGGTTTCTGGCGGTCGCACGGATCGTCGGGAGGTTCCGCGAGAACCGGCACGAGGTGCTCGTGGCCGCGATCGTCGGCGTGTGGGTCGGCGCCACCACCTTCACGGTGTGGACCCAGTCGAACCTCAACGAGAAGGTCTATCCGCTCTCGATGTTCATCGTCGCACTGGTGAGCTATCTGGCCATGGCGTGGATGGACGAGGCGGATACGACACGCGGCAACCGGCTGCTGCTGCTCATCGCGCTGGTGCTCGGGCTGGGGTGGGCGAATCACACGATGTCCCTGTTGCCGGGGCTGGCCCTCGCGGCTCTCGTGCTCATCCACCGCTGGCGCACGGCGCTGAATCCGCGCGTTCTCGGGCTCGGGATCCTGCTGCTCGCGGTCGGCTATTCCATGCAGTTCCTCTTCGTTCCCATCCGTTCGGCGCAGAACCCGATCATCGATGAGGCCGATCCGGAGTGTCCCACGCTCGTCTCCGCCATCACTCCGAAGCGGATCACGGATCGCTACGGCCAGAGCAAGCTCGCCGTGACGTGCGAGCCGCTCGCGCTGTCGCTGATCCGCGACCAGTACGCGGCGCCGCCGATCACGCAGCGCCAGGCGCCGCTGTCGGCGCAGATGGCGAACTACCTGCAGTATTTCGACTGGCAGTGGGCGCGGGCACTACCGCCGGGGGGGCGGCTCGCCGCGAGCATTCTCTTTCTCTTCCTCGCCCTGGTTGGCCTCTGGACCCACTTGCGGAGCGACCGAAAGACGTTCGTATACGCCGGGACCCTGCTGTTCACGGTCACCCTGCTGCTCGTCTACTACCTCAACTTCAAATACGGCTATTCGATCTACCGCGAAGCGGTGCCCGGCATCTCGGCTCACGAGGTTCGCGAGCGGGACTACTTCTTCGTCATCGGTTTCCAATTGTGGGGGATCTACGCCGGGGTGGGACTCGCCTCGCTCTGGGGCCGTTGGGCCGTGTCCGTGCCGGCCGGCGTCCCGGAGGGTCGGCCCTCGGGATTCAGTGCTCGGCACCGTAAGGCGGCCGCGCTCCTCGCCGTTGGACTCATCCCCTTCGGCTTCAACTTCACCCGCGCAGATCGCAGCGACGAGCGGGCGGCCCGCAACTGGGCCTACAACATGCTGCAGTCCGTCGAGCCGTACGCCGTGCTGTTCACCTACGGCGACAACGACACCTTCCCGCTGTGGTACTTGCAGGAGGTCGAGGGAGTCCGCCGCGACGTGAC
This sequence comes from Gammaproteobacteria bacterium, assembly GCA_028819075.1. Lineage (NCBI taxonomy): Bacteria > Pseudomonadati > Pseudomonadota > Gammaproteobacteria > Gammaproteobacteria bacterium. The sequence continues at coordinate 48,400 of JAPPMM010000052.1, read as the reverse complement.
GGTCATCGTCCAGACCTATCTGGGAACCGACTGGTATCATCGGCAGCTTCGTCGCTTGACGACGCCATGCGGGCCGGGCGAGTCCCCGGAGGATTCTCCGACGACGATCGTGTGCCAGCGTCCGTTCGATCCGACGACCGCGCCGAATCTCTATGCGGAGGCGGATACGACGCCGCCCACCCGCTCGGCCGTCCCTCCGCCCGGTTCGGGAGTCGACGATCTCCAGCGGTCGTTGCGGGTCCCCGAGGACTCGACATACCGGCTCTCGGTTTGGGTCACCGGGACCGTGCGCGGGGGTGACATCGTGTCCCCTGGGGACATCCGCGCGTTCCAGATTGCGAGACAGTCGCTGGGGGATCGGCCGGTCTACTTCGCGGCTACCGCCGGCCAGGTGTGGGACAAGTGGCAGCTTAAGTCCCACCTGGTACGCCACGGACTTGCCTTCAAGCTCGTGGACGCTCCGCTCGAGGCATCGGAGACCCTGGTCGACCTGACCGGGCACGTTGCGACGCCGTGGGTACCCACGTGGAACGATCGGACGCGGACCGGAGCGCTGCTCGAGGACGTGTATCTCGTCGACGACCTCCTCGAAATGGAGGAGTGGCCCGAGCCGTCGTCGAGGTCGAGTGTCCCGTCCGCGTACTCCATGGCGCACGCCTTCCAGGGAGTCTCCGAGCAGTTGCACGGGAACGTGGCGGCCGCGGCACGGGCGTACGGGCGCGCGAACCACTTCGGGCGACTGGCCAACGGCGGCGATTAGCCGGCGACGCCGGAAACGGACGATAGCGCCGTCCCCTACCGGTAGAAGAGCTCCACCAGGCTCATCGGCACGACGGGGAGGTAGGTGACCATCACCAGCACCGCCAGCAGGACCGCCACGAAGTAGACGTTCACCTTGCTGACGTCCCAGATGTCGGCCTTCGCCACCGAGCACGCGGTCACCAGCACGCTCGCGACCGGGGGCGTCTGCTGGCCGATCCCGAGGTTCAGGGTCACCACCAGGCCAAAGTGCACGGGATCGATGCCGGCCGCGTGCACCAGCGGCATCACCACGGGCACCACCAGGATGATTGCCGCGGCGGAGTGCAGGAAGAGCCCGATCGCGAGGAAGAAGACGTTCAGCAGCGCGAGGATGGCCCAGCGCGACTCGGTGATGCCGATGATGCTGTCCGCCACCCGCTGCGGCACCTGGGCTTCGGTGAGGTAGTCGCCGAGCAGCGCCGAGGTGGCCACCAGCAGCATGACCACGGCGGTCTGCACGCCGCCGTCGAGGGCGGCGGAGCGGAGCGCGGCTAGGTCGATCTCCCGGTAGATGAGCCCGCCCACCACCAGCGCGGCCACCACGGCCAGGCCGGCTCCCTCCGTGGCGGTGACCCATCCGGTGAAAATCCCGCCCAGGATGATCACCGGGAGGAGCAGCGCCCAGCCGGCGTCGCGAAAGGTGGTCCACACGCGGCGCAACTGGAAGGCGTGCTCGACCGGGAAGCCGTTCCTCAGCGCCAGCGCGTACGCCACGCCCATCAGCAGGATGCCGCCCACGACGCCGGGGATGACGCCGGCCACGAACAACTCGACGATGGAGCTCTCCGACATCACCCCGTAGATGATCATGGGGATGGAGGGCGGGATGATGACGGCGAGCGTCGCCGAGGAGGAGGTGACGGCAGCCGCGAACGGGGTCGAGTAGCCTCGCTTCTTCATCGCGGGGATCAGGATCGACCCCAGCGCGGCCACGTCGGCCACCGCTGAGCCGGAGATCTCGGCGAAGAACAGCGAGGCCGAGATGGAGACCATCGCCAGCCCGCCGCGGATGGCGCCGAAGAGCGCGGAGGCGAAGGCGATCAGGCGTCGCGAGATGCCGGTTGCGTTCATGATCGCTCCGGCCAGGATGAAGAGCGGGATGGCGATCAGCGGGAAGGAGGTGGCGCCGGTGAAGAGCACCAGTCCGGCGTTGGGGATCGCCGCGGCCCCGGAGGTCACCACCATCGCGATGAGGGCGATGACCCCCAGCGCGACCGCGATGGGTACGTTGATCGTCACCAGCGCGATCATCCCCAGGAACATCAGCAGCAGGGTCACGGGCCGCCCTCGCTCTGAGTTCCAGCAGCCGTCCGGTTCGCACCGTTGCCCGTGCCCGGGCCCGCTGCCGTGCTCGCCCCGCCGCGCCCGCCCGCCGGCGGACTCGCCCCGCCGTCCGCGTCTGCGTCCGGATCCGCGTCCTTACCACCCCGCAGCATCTCCGGCAGGCTCAGCAACTGCGCGATCACGAAGAGGACGCAGCCGATGGGGATGACGGATTGCGTGAGCCGGGTGGGCACCCACGGCAGGCTCACCATGCCGGAGCCCTCCAGGATGACCAGCACCCGCCACCCCGCCCACGCCGCCACCAAGAAGAACGCGACCACCACCGCCTCCCCCGCAACCACAACCGGGATCCGCCATGGCCGCCCGAGCCGCCGCACCAGGTTGGGGAAGCCGATGTGTGCCCGCTTCAGGGCCGCGAGCGCCGCCCCGTAGTACGTGAGCCAGGCCAGCAGGATCGACGCCACTTCGTCGTACCACACCAGCGCCGCGCCGAACTTGCGGAAGCCCACGCCCATGACCACGACCACGGCCAGGGCCGCCACCAGCACGAGCACGACCGCCTCCAGCAGGCGCTCGAAACGGGTGCGCAGGGCGGTCATGGGCAGGGTGGTCACCGGGTGTGTCCCAGGATGGTGGGTGCGATCATCCGGGCAGGATCCACGAATCTCGCCCGCCGGGCAAGTCGCCGATGAGCGTCCCGCGTCTCTGGCTCGACCGGGGTCCCGGTTCTCGGCATGCGACCTCTTCGACATTACTCTCCGGTGTTGCCGGATCCCGCCATTGCCACATCGCCATGCTATACGGGAGGCATCTCCTGTTTCAACCTCGCCTGGACACCCTCTCCCATCATCAGCGACGCGTGCTCGCGGAGCTTGGGGCGACGCCACGCGGGTTCGTCCTCCATGGCGGAGCCGCGCTGGCGCTCCGGCTGGCCCATCGCAGGCCGGAGGACTTCAGCTTCCTGTCGACGGCGCCGTTCGATCCTCATCGGCTCCTCGACAAGGTCCCGTACCTGCGCGGCGCCGAGGTCATCCGGCGTGGCCGCGACAAGCTCACGTGCATCGTGGATCGCGGCGGTATCGTGCGCGTCTCCTTCTCCGGTGACGCGGTGCGCAGGCGTGTGGAGGAGCCGGAACTCGCCGAGCCGCCCGGGATCGAGGTTGCCTCCATGGTGGACCTGGCGGCCGCCACGGTGCAAGCGATCCAGAGCCGCTCCCGTGCGCAGGACTATCTGGATGTCGACGCCATCGTCCGTCCGGGCGGCATCAGCCTGAGTAGAGCCCTGGGTGCCGCGACCGCCGTATTCGGCGATCGGTTCAATCCGATGCTTACCCTGAAGGCGCTCACCTTTTTCGGAGACGGGGATCTGCACACGGTGCCGGAATCGGTGCGGCAGCGGCTGGTGCGGGCGGTCGAAGGGGTCGATCCGGGCGGTATCCCGCGATTGGCGTCACGCCCTGGACTTCGGCCGGCCCGGGAGCCGCATGGGCGGTCCGCCGGAAGCACTGCGACTCTCCGGCGCCTGCCGATCCGGAAGCGACGCGCATAGAACGCCTCGGCTCCGCAAGGGAGCAGCCGGTGCCCGGAGCGCTCAGCGGCGGGCCGGCAGCGTGATGAACCCCGCCACCATGAAGTGGTGGTCGAGCGTGAGCGCGTCCTGGATGCCCAGTTCGGTCATGACCACGAAGCTGGCGGCGTCGGCGAGCGAGAAGGGCTGATCCGAGAAGCGTTCGATCCAGTTCCCGATCGCGGCCTCCTCGCGCTCCGGAGTGATGTACTCGATCTGCGTGGGAGCCTCGCGGACCGCCTTGAGATAAGCGGAGGCGGCGTGAAGACCTGCGCGACGAAGGAGCAACGCGTGAGTCTCGGCGACCACCACGTTGGTGGTCACGATGCTCGCGCCCTGTCGGACGCGGGTGCGCAGGCTCAGGGCGAAGGCCTCATGATCGGGGTGCCGGTCGTTGGCCAGCGGGTACCACGCGCTGGTGTCGACGAAGAGGCTCTTGGCCCGGATCAGGACTCGCCGCGCTCTTGCGAGGAGGCTGGCCAGGACGCGACCTCGGTGGCGGCGAGATACTCGTCGTGCTCTCGCGCAACGTCGATCCCGAGATCGTCGTCGGGCACCGACACCATCCCGATGATCTTCAGCACCGGATGATGCTCCGGATCCGAGATCTGAAGTTCCAGGGCCTTCAGCCCCCGCCGAAGGACATCGGACTTGGTGGTATCGAGCTCCGCCGTCAGTCGCTCGAGACGGTCTTTTTCGCTCGGACGAAGATAGACCTGGACGGGCTCGGCGACGCGCCGTTTCGGGGTCTTGTCCTTAGAATAGTTCATGACTCATGATAATGAAATCGTAGCGACATCGCCAGATTAATCCGTCCGGTGCCCTCACCGCGCCAACTCCCCCACCCACCGCACCAGTTCGCCGCCGCCATCGACCTCATCGGCGAACTCGTCGTAGATCGCGTCGCTGGCGTCGCGGAAGCGTGCGCGGTCGGCCTCGTTCACCTCGATGCCGGCGGCCCGCAGTTCCTCCAGCAGCTCGGCGTCCATGCGCGCTGCTGTCTCGTACACGAACTGCTGCATCTCGCGCGCCGTGTCCTCGAGGATGGCGCGCACCTCCTCGGGCAGCCGCTGCCAGCGCGCTTCGCCCACGGTGACGAACGCGGGCGTGTACACGTGTCCCGTGAGCGACAGGTACGACTGCACCTCGTGCAGCTTGGCCGAGGCGATCTGCGCCAGCGGGTTCTCCTGTCCGTCCATCACCCCGGTCTGGAGCGCAACGAAGACCTCGGCCAGGGGCATGGGCGTGGGGTTGGCGCCGTAGGCCTGGAAGAGCTTGACCCGCCAGACGCCGCGCGGTGTGCGCAGCTTGATGCCCGCGAGATCCTCCGGCCCGCGGATCGGGCGGGCGTTGTTGGTGATGTGGCGGAAGCCGTTCTCCCAAAGTGCGAGGATGCGGTATCCCTCGGCTTCGGCAAGCGGGGCCAGGTGATCCCAGAAGACATCCTCCTCGATGCGCTTCATGTGCTCCCGGTCCTGCACCAGGTACGGCATCTCGAAGAGTCCGAAGCCGTCGATCACCGACGACATCACTGTCGATGGCAGCGACATCTCCACGGTGCCCAGCCTGAGTTTCTGCAGCAGCACGTCGTCCCCGCCGAGCTGGCTCGATCCGTAGACGATGACGCGTCCGGCCTCGCCCAGGCGCTCGTTGGCGCGCTCGGCGAATTCGTTCGCGACGATGTCGTAGAGGGACTCGGGGGCGCCCACATGTCCCAGGCGGATCTCGACCGGGCCGGTGTCTTCGCCCGGGGCGCAGGTGGTCAGGGCGGAGACGGCGATCACAGCGGGCGCCAGAATGTGCTTCCGGGACATCGTTTCCCTCCAGCGTCTGATATCATCCATTAGTCGCGTATAGTATCATGATTCATACAAGTGATATCATGCATGAGCGGCGCGTGATATCAGTGATCATCCTCATCCGCTCGCTGGCTCGTCATCGCGAGATGGTCGAGGGCCGCATCCACGCCCCCACCGCTGTGGGGAACCCGCGCCAGCCGCAGCCCCATCTCGACGCCGGCCAGCGTCCCTGCGAGGGTGAGCTCGTTCAGGTCTCCCAGATGGCCGATGCGGAACACACGGCCGTCGAGCTTGCCGAGCCCGGTTCCGAGCGACATGTCGAAGCGATCCAGGATGACCTTGCGCAGGGCGTTGGCGTCGTGGCCATCGGGGAGCTGGACGGCGGTGAGCGAGTTGGAGTGCTCGCACGGGTTGAGGCTGTAGCACTCGAGGCCCCATGCGGCAACCGCGGCCCGGGTGGCCTCGGCGAAGCGCCTGTGGCGCGCGAACACACGGTCCAGTCCCTCCTCGGCCAGCATCGCGAGCGACTCGCGCAGGCCGAAGAGGAGCGTGGTTGCGGGGGTGTATGGGAAGAAGCCGCTCGCGTTGGCGGTGAGATGGTCGTCCCAGTTGAAGTAGGAGTGGGGCAGGGGTGAGGCCGGGCGTGCGGCCAGGGCGCGCTCGCTGGCGGCAGTGAACCCGAGGCCGGGCGGGAGCATGAGCCCCTTCTGCGACCCGGTCACGGTTACGTCGACGCCCCATTGGTCGTGGCGGAAGTCGATGGACGCGAGCGAGGACACCGTGTCGACCATGAAGAGCGCGGGGTGTCCGGTGGCGTCGACGGCGGCGCGGATGTCGGGGAGGTTGGTGGTGACGCCGGTGGACGTCTCGTTGTGCACGATCATCACGGCGCGGATGCGGCCCTCGCGGTCGCGGCGGAGTCTGTCCTCGACCAGTTGGGGTTCGACGCCCGCGCGCCAGTCGCCCGACACCAGGTCGACATCGAGGCCGAGGCGGTCGGCGACCTCCGCCCACTTCCCGGCGAAGAAGCCCCGGTCGAAGGCTAGGACGCGGTCCCCGGGGGCCAGCGTGTTCACTAGCGCCGCCTCCCACGCGCCAGTGGCCGAGGAGGGGAAGACGAACACGGTGCCGTCGGTCTTGAAGACGGGTTTCAGGTCCTCGAGCACGCCCAGCGTGAGTTCCGCGAACTCGGGGCCGCGGTGGTCGATGACCGCCCGGTCCATGGCGCGCCGCACCCGCTCGGGTACGTTGGTGGGGCCGGGGAGCTGGAGAAAGTGCCGGCCGCTGCGTGTGGTCATGCGCGCTCTCGGGTGACGTGGAGAGGGCCGCGGATTAGAATGCGGCGACCCGCCGGCGACGAACCCTGCAAGCTAATGAAGCGCGCCCATGCCTGACCACCGATGCGGCTGTCCTTGCCTCCGACGCGCCCCGCCCGGCTGCGGATCCGCCCATGCCTGACCGCCGGCCGAAGATCGGGGACCTCTCCCTCGCAGCCCGGCTGCGGCGCGAGCTGGAAGGCGAGGTGCTCTTCGACCCGGTCAGCCGCGGGCTCTACAGCACCGACGCCTCCATCTACCAGATCGAGCCGGTGGGGGTGGTGGTGCCGCGCACCGTGCAGGACGTGAGGACCGCGATCGAGATCGCCGTGCAGGAAGGGGTGCCGGTGCTCCCGCGCGGGGCGGGGACCTCGCAAGGCGGGCAGGCGGTGGGCCGGGCGCTGGTGATCGACACCAGCAAGCATCTGGGCGCCATCTCGCGCCTGGACAGGGAGGCGCGGACGGTTCGGGTCGAGCCGGGCGTGGTGCTCGACGACCTGAACCGCTGGCTGGCGCCGCACGGGCTCTTCTATCCGGTGGACGTGGCTACCGCCAGCCGGGCCACGTTGGGGGGAATGGCCGGGAACAACAGTTCCGGGGCTCGGTCCATCCGCTACGGCATCATGGCCGACCGGGTGCGTGCCATCGACGCGGTGCTCGCGGACGGGAGCGAGTTGCGCTTCGGGGAACTGCCTGATGGGGTATCCGAGCGTGCGCGCGCGGGGAAGAAGAACGGGGATGGCGGGGTCCAACTGGCGCGCCGCATGTGGGAGATCCGCGCCCGCGAGGCGGAGGAGTTGGAGCGGCGAATACCGAAGGTCCTCCGCCACGTCGCCGGCTACAACCTGCATCGCCTGGAGCGTCCCGGGCTGAACCTGGCGCCGCTGCTGGTGGGCTCGGAGGGAACGCTCGCGTTCTTCACCTCGCTCGAACTCGATCTGGCCCGCCTGCCGCCGCACCGCCTGCTGGGCATCTGCCGTTTTCCCGACCTGGAGAGCGCGCTCGATGCCGTGCAGCACATCGTCACCCTCGACCCAACCGCGGTCGAGCTGATGGACGACAACGTGCTCCGCCTGGCCTGCGCGAACCCCACCTTCCGCCCCGTGGTGGAGCGGGTCTTCCCCGGCGACCCGGGGGCGGTGCTGGTGGTGGAGTTCTCGGCCTTCCAGGAGCGGGCCGCGCATGAGGGACTGAATCGGCTCGAGGAGCTGATGGGCGATCTGGGCCATCGCGGCCCCATGAGGCGCGCGCTCACCGCCGCGGACCAGGCCCAGGTCTGGGGTGTGCGCAAGGCCGGTTTGAGCATCGTCATGTCGTCGCCCGGCGACGTGAAGCCGGTCTCGTTCATGGAGGACTGCGCCGTGCCACTGCCGCGCCTGGCGGAGTTCGGGGCGCGGGTCAACGATGTATTCGGCCGGCACGGGGCGGACGGCACCTGGTACGCGCACGCGTCGGTGGGGTGCCTGCACGTGCGTCCGTCCCTGAACCTCAAGCAGGCGCCCGACGTGGGCCGCATGCGCGCCATCGCCTCCGAGGTGCACGAGGTCGTGCTCGACCTGGGGGGATCGCACTCCGGAGAGCACGGCGACGGGCTGGTGCGCTCGGAGTTCATCGAGGGGCTGATGGGGCGGCGCATCGCGGCGGCGTTCGAGGAGGTGAAACAGGCCTTCGACCCGCGCGGCTTCATGAATCCGGGCAAGATCGTCGATCCCCCGCGCATGGACGACCGCAGCCTCATGCGCTACCGGCCCGGGTACGCGCACAAGCCCTTCGAGACCACGCTCGACTGGAACCGGTGGGGCGGGCTGGCCGGCGCCGCCGAGATGTGCAACAACAACGGCGCCTGCCGGAAGGCCGATCCCGGGACCATGTGCCCCTCCTACCGCGTCACCGGCGACGAGAAACACGTGACGCGCGGGCGCGCGAACGCCCTGCGGCTGGCGTTGACCGGGCAGCTCGGCTCCGACGCGATGCGCTCACCGGAGATGAAGGAGGTCTTCGACCTGTGCATCGGCTGCAAGGCGTGCCGGCGCGAGTGCCCGGCGGGCGTGGACATGGCGCGCATGAAGGTCGAGTTCCTGCACCACTACCGGAAGAAGCATCCCGCCGGCGCGCGGGATCTCGCGCTCGCGCATCTTCCGCGGCTGGCGGCACGCGGGGCGCGGTTGGCGCCCCTGATCAACGTCGGGGGACGGAGTCGGGTGCTCCGGGGCGTGGGCGAGCGCCTCACCGGCATTGCACGGCAGCGCGAGCTGCCCAGGTGGGCCAGAAGGCCCTTCCGGAATCCTCCGGCCCTCGGGGACAAGCCCGAGGTGGTGCTGCTGGTCGACACCTTCAGCCGTTACTTCGAGCCCGGGAACGCGCGGGCAGCGATGAGGGTGCTGGAGGCGGCGGGATATCGCGTCGAGGTGGCCGGGGCAGGGCTTGGCTCACGTCCTCTGTGCTGCGGCCGCACCTATCTGAACGCCGGGCTGGTCGAGGAAGCTCGCACCGAGGCGCGACGGCTGCTGGACGCGCTGTCGGAGGCGCGCGCCCGCGACGCGGCCATCGTCGGGCTCGAGCCCTCCTGCCTGCTTACCCTGCGCGATGAGATTCCGGCAATGCTTCCGGGCGCCGAATCAGAGCAGGTCGCCGAACGTGCCCTGCTGCTGGAAGAACTCCTCGTCCGCGATGAGGAACGGATTCGTACGCGCCTCGATCTCCAGGTGCCGAGCGCAGATGCCGCCTTCATCCACGGGCACTGCCATCAGAAGGCCTTCGGCGCCTTTGAGGCCACGCCCCGGGTCCTCGACTGGATTCCCGGGCTCAGGCCCACCGTCATCAAATCCGGCTGCTGCGGAATGGCAGGCTCCTTCGGCTACGAGGCGGAGCACTACGAGCTGTCGATGAAGATGGCGGAGCTGGATCTGCTCCCCGCGGTGCGCGCTGCCCCCGCAGACGCCCTGGTTGTCGCCGACGGCACCAGTTGCCGGAGCCAGATCGCGCACGGCAGCGGCCGCGAGGCGGTGCATGCGGCAGCGGTGCTGGCCGGGGCGTTGGGGGCGAAGAGCGGCTGAGGACGCAATCTCCGGAGTTGATGTCTGGTGCTCGCATGTCCCGTTGGGACCATCTTGTAGACATCTGCAACAACTGAAGTCACTTCGGTTGACGGCGTTCAGCGTCCATGGATACCGTCAGAAGGATCCACGATGGTCGCGCGTTCCCGAGCCAAGGAGGAGTCATGGCGGACGCAACACGGATACCCGACCAACTGCGCACGCACGTATGGGAAGGGCGTGTCAACGCCGATCGACTGCGGCGCTACTACGGTGAACTGGCTGGAGTCCTCACGCGCCGGGCGTCGATGCTTACGACGCTGGGATGCTTCGTCGCATTCGTGGGCCCACACCTCGATGGCCTGGGTGCGCCTGCATGGCTGGAGGTGTTGGTATCGCTGGCGGGAGTGGTGCTTGCCATCAGCACGATAGCGCACAGTCAGAACAGGATTATCGAGGCACTGTTCCGGCACCAGCAGTTCGCCGATCTGCATACGGAATGGACCGGCCTCTGGCAACGTGTCGAGGACGAAATGGCCGCGGTCCCCGAGGTCCAGAGCCGATGGACCGAATTGACGCGAAAGGCCGACGCGATCACGGTCCGGAGTCCCCAGGACAAGATCAACCAACGCGTGCTCGACGCCGCGGAGCAAGCGACCTACGCCTACTACGAGCAGGAGGCCGCTCCTGGTGTCCCAGCCACAACCTGATCCCCAGGGTCATCCGCCTCCCAAGCCGGCCCCTGAGAAGCGCCAGGGCGGATGGCCACCCCCGAAGAATCCACCTCCCCCTCCCCCGCCAAGAAAGAACTGAAGGGAGGGGTCCGTTAGCCAACCGGACGCCCCAAGGCTCGCCTTGGGCTCGTCAATCGTGCTTCTCGTCAACCCGTGCTTGAAGGGCGCGGGCGCATCAGGAGCCCCCTCACCACGCGAACGTCTGCGAGTACTTCAGCGAGATCGACCGGCCCGTCGACAGCGGCGTCCGCGGGATCAGGTTGGCGTCGCGCTCGGTGAGCAGTCCCTCGTTATAGACGATCCAGAGGTCGGTGCCCTCGCGGAAGTGATAGCGGAGGCGCGAGTTGATGCTGGTCAGGTCGTCGACGCCGTTGTACTGGGCGTAGGCGCTCACGGCGAAGTGCGTGTTGAGCGCCACCTCGAGCTTGAGCTGCGCAATGTGCGCGGTGGTGGCCATGTCGCGCTCTGAGAAGTCGATCCGGTTGAGGGAATACACCGCCGCCATCTCCAGATAGCGGGACAGGTTCCAGACCGGCCCGACCGACATGCTGACGCGGCTGCCGTCGTAGAAGCTTCCCGCCGAGACGCTGTACCGGCCCCGGAAGCTGGCGGTGCGGCCGAGGTCGAGGTTCGCCTTCACCTCGTGGAACCAGTAGTCGCCCGCCGGCACCACCACCTCGGCGATCGGGAAGGGCTCGCGCACGCTCTCGTACTGCGATTCCAGCCCCACGTCCACACGCCCGCCGCTTCTGAACTGGGCCTCCAGCCTGGGATTCACGAGCCGGGTCTCCGCGGTGCGGTCGGAGTTGCGGGTGAACTGCCGCGCGGTCAGCCTCACGCCCTGCGATCGGAACAACGTCTCGGGATCGTCCAGGAACTGCCCGTATGCCAGATCGCCGCCGATGAAGTTGTAGGCCTTGCGGCGCTGGAACCCGAGGCCCGGGTTGTAGTCGGATCCCACCCGGACGGCGTCGAACGAGTAGGTGAAGCCCACGTCGCGGCGCCGCTCCCAGCGCGCTCTCAGCAGTCCCGTCTCCAGGCCGCCCGCGTCCGCCGTCCCCTCGTCGAATGTCTGCGCCCACTGCAGGAGCGCGTATTCGTCGCCGGTCGGCCGCAGCGACGCGTCCAGCCCGTACGCGATGTTGTCGCCCCCGTAGCTCCCGAGCCGGGTGGTGACCATCGCGCCCACGTTGGAATAGGAGTTCAGCACCTGCTGCCGCAGCCGCAGCACGCCCATGTTCTCCGACGAACGCTCCCCGTGCGCCGCCGTCTGCATGTTCAGGAGCCCGTAGTCGGTGCCCCCTACGCGCCCCACCGCGCGCGCCCCCCCGTAGATCCTGACGATGTCGCCCGCGTCGAGTCCGATCTTCCTGCTGTAGAAGAGGCGGTTGAAGGGGCCGCCGGTGTTAAAGTCGAAGGTCGCGGAGCGCTCCTGAAAGAACTGGCGTTTCTCCGGGACGAACAGCGCGAAGCGTTCGATGTTGACCTGGACGCTGTCCGCTTCCACCTGCGCAAAGTCCGTGTTCGCGGTGACGTTCAGCGAGAGATTCGACGTCGGGGCGTACCTGATGTCGAGCCCGACTTCCCGGGACCCTTCGCGGTCGGTTTCCCACGCGGACTCCGGTCCGCCGGGACCATCCACGAGCTGCGGCGTCTGCCGCACTCCGCCCAGTACATAGGGCGTCACGTAGACGGGCGTGGACTGCTGCACGCCCCGCAGCAGGACGCGCTGCGCCTGCGAGGGCTTGGCGAAGGCGATCCCGCCCCAGCGCGGATCGATGTCCGGGAAGGTGTGGCGTTCATTCTTGCGCGCGATGATCCGGTAGAAGATGAACCCCATCGTCACTTCGTCGCCTTCGACCTGGAAGCCGAGGGTGGCGAAGGGGATACGGAACTCCGCGAACCAGCCCTCCTCGTTCTGGCTGGTGACGACGTCCCAATACGAGTTCCAGTCCTCGTTCGACGGCATCCCGGCGCGCGGCACGACCTGGGCATCGTTGAAGACCGTGCGGTCGATGCGGTTTCCCGCGGGGTTGGTGACGAACCAGACACCGGTCTCGAAGTCGTTGTAGCTGTCGAAGATGACGGCGAGCCCATCGTCGCCGCTGTAGCGGTCGCGGTAGAAGGTGTTGGTGCGGACGGCCTCCGGCTCGGAGTCGTAGAGCCGGCCGGACACGTAGACGTATTCGTCGTCGTGGGCGATCCGCACTTCGGTGGTCTCGGTGGGCGGCGCCCCGTAGGTGGGACTGAACACCGTGAAAGGCAGAGGCTCCAGGTCGTCCCACGCCGGCTCGTCCACGATGCCGTCCAGCTCGATGGGGCCGCTGATGCGGGGGATGAGGATGGGCGTGGTACGGGAGTCGTCAGCCGAAGGGCCCGGTTCGGACGTCGGAGTCTGGCCGTGGAGTGCTGACGGGGCGAGCAGAGCCGCGAAAACCGCGGCAGCCAGGGATGTTGCGAAGGGGAGGCTGCAGGGCGGGGAGTGGGCGGCCCGCGTGCGAGAGATCGTCATCGTTTCCCGTTTCGTCCTCGTTCACCCAGCCCGTGCCAGACCTCTGCGTCCGCCCCGCGCGCGTGCGCCCGGAGGTGTCCCGGAACCGACCTCAACGCTCTACCCTCCAGGGGTTTTCCGCAAGCGGTCGGGGCACGGTGGCGGGCGAGCGCTGGTATGAAGAGGCTGAGCGTCGGGCTGATCCGTCACATTTTCCACGTCCCGGTCGTTTCCTGGACGACAACACTCCATAACAGAGAGCGGGCTCGGGTGGAGCCAGAGGCCTTTTGCGACGTCTTCGACCAGCTGAAGCCGAAGCTGCTGCGCTACTGCACGTACCGGTGCGGAGATCCGGATGCGGCGGAGGACATCGTGCAGGAAGCGATGGTGCGGCTCTGGCGGCGGGACGCCGATGCGCCTCCCGCCGATCCCGCGGCGTGGCTGTTCACGACTGCCCGGCACCTCATCCTCGATGGGGAAAAGGTGGCCGGCAACCGACAGCGGCTGCTGGTCTCCAATCCGGTGTCCGAGGCCGAGCCGGAGCAGGCGGACCGGGCTCTGGAGCGCGAGCAGGAGCGGCAACGAGTACGCGAGGTGCTGGGAGAGATGCCTGATCGAAGCCGGGAAATCCTGATGCTCCGCTACTCGGGGTTCAGCTATCGCGAGATCGCCGGGAAGGTCGGCATCGCGCCCGGGTCGGTGGGCACGTTGCTGGCCAGGGCCGAGCGCCGTTTTCTGGAGCTATTGACAAGGCCCGAGGAGGATGCGCGGCGATGATCCACCTGACCGAGGACATGATTCTCGCGGTGCGCGACCGGGAGCCGGTTGCGGACGAGGTGCTGGCCCACATCGACGAGTGCGGCGCCTGTGCGCGGGCCCTGGAGGATGCCCGGTCGCGCGCCGAGGCCGTCGAACAGGCGCTGGCGGCGCTGACGGTGCCGCGGAGGATGGAAGGGCGGGCAGAGATCCCCGAGGGGCGCGGGCGTTCGGATGTGGCTGCGGGCGCAGGGACTCAGGTGGTGTCCATCGAGCGCGGGCGTTCGGATGGGACGGCGGGCACCGGAGTCCGGGTGGTGCCCATCGACCCTGGGCTCCGGGATGCGGGACCGCGAACGCGGGCACGCCGGAGCGTCTGGTCGGTGCGCTGGCTCGGCCGCGCAGCCGTACTGGTGCTCATCGCAGCGGGGGCGCTCTCCGCGCTTCCCGGCCCGTTCAACGGGTGGATCCCGCGGGTCTTCTCGGGTGGGTCGCCGCTGGCCACGCCGATCGCCCCTGCGCCCGAGCCGGCCGGCCAGGTCGGGGGCCGAATGGAGGTTGTGAGCGGGCCGGTGCTCGTGCACTTGGAGAACGTCGTGCCCGGCACCGTCATCGATGTCCGCCGGGTCGCCGGTCGGGCCGTCGGGGTGCTGGCGGCGACCGGCAGCGAGTTTTCCTACGGGAGCGGGGAGGTACGGGCCGCCGTCGTGGCGGGCCCGGTCACGGTGGAGCTGCCGGATGGAGTGGTGCCGGCCACGCTGATCGTGAACGGGGCGACCTATCTCGTTGTCGACGCGGTCGGGATGGAAGTGCCGGGACCGGCCACGGCGGCCGTCGGGGAGAGCCTGGTGACGTTCCAGGTGCCGAATTGACGAGGGTCCGCGTGGTCGCGGCCGGGCCTGCGCGGGCGGACGTGCGCGGTGGTTTGCCGGTGGGTCGGCGTTGCAAAGGCAGCCGCCTCGCGCGGCTGGCGGTTGCGGCGTTCGCCGTCGCGGTGAGTCCCGCCCTCGCCAGCCCGCAGGCCGCTCCCGACAGTGCGGACGCTTCTCTGCACGGAACAATCACCGGGGTCTTCCGGGAGCGCATCGGCGTACTCCCGCACGCGCTGCTGGCGGTCGAGACGCCGGCGGGCCGGCGGTGGGTGCAGGCGGGCGAGAATGGCCGGTACTTCCTGGGCGGACTTCGGTCCGGTGTGGTCACCTTGCGCGTGCGCCATCCCGGCTACGAGGCGATCGCGGTCGAAGTCACCCTGGCTGCCGGCGCGTCCGTGGGCGTCGACCTGGAGCTCACCGGCCGGCCGCTGCGCCTCGACCCGGTGGAGGTCCGGGCCGACCGGCTGATCGGAGAGAGCACCGGCGAGGGCGAGCCCGGACGACCACGGCCCATCCCGGAACTGGAGATCCAGGCGCTCGACCTGACCCCGGGGGTGGGGGACCCGGCGCTGGCCGCGGCGGTGCGCGCGCTTCCCGGCAACGATCCCGCCAGCGCCACCGACGTGCTCTACCTGAGGGGCTCCACCGCCGACATGAAGCTCGTCCTGCTCGACGGAGCGCCGGTGTACACCCCGTTTCACGTGGCGGGCCTGATGCCCGGATTCGAGCCGGCGTTGCTGGGAGCCGCCGCGCTCCACCGGGGCGGGGCCCCCGCGCGCTACGACGGCGGCCTGACCCACATCCTCGACCTCCGCACGCGCTCGCCCCGCCGCGACCGGGTGCGCGCCTCGGCGGCGCTCGATCTGCTCACCGCGTCGGGCGCGTTCGAGGGGCCGCTGGGCGCACGGGGCGGGTTCCTCGCCTCGGCGCGCGGGCTCCACGATGTCGGATCGGGACCGCTGGGGGGCGACCGTCCCTACGGATACTCCGATCTTCTGCTCGCGGCGGAGTACGAGCCCGGCGACGACCATCGCGTAGGAGTTACCGCCTTCCGCAATTCCGAAGCGGTGCTGCTCGACTACGAAGCCGCGCCCGACGATGCCACCTGGTCGAACCGCGCTCTCTCGCTCAGCTACGAAGGCGCCGCCGGAGGTGCCCGCGTGCGCGCGCTGGCGGCCGCCAGCGACTACGACGCCTCGCTCCCCCTCCAGCCGGCGAGTACTGACTCGGTGCCCGCGGCCGCCCCGCTGCTTGCGACCGGCGCCAACCGGCGTGTTCGGCTGCTTGCCGAGGTGGAATGGGGAGGGGGTGCCGCGCGCACCGTTGTCGGCCTGTCCCACAATTCCATCGAGGCGGAGTACGGCGCGCGCGCTCCAGCCGCCGGTGCGAGCACAACGGCGAACGCCACCCACACCACCACCGGGCTCCACATCGACGCCGTTCGCCTGCTCGCGCCGGAGGTCACGCTGCGCGCTGGCGTGCGCGCCGACCTCTTCCCGGATGGCGAACTGGCCCTGGCGCCCCGTGCCCGTCTCGCCTGGGCCTTCGATCCCCGCGCGCTCCTGAGCGTGGCAGTCGGACGCTACCACCAACCCACGCGCACCCCGGACGTGGAGGTCGAGCGCACGCTCCAGGAGGTCGTGGCCTCCGACCTGTCCGCGCCCCAGCTTCTCCCTGTGGCCCGGGCAGACCACGTCGTCGTTTCGCTCGACCAGCTACTCGCCGGGCGCGTGCGCCTCGGGCTGCACGGCTACTGGAAGGGGTACGAGGGTTTGGCGGCGGCATCGAGCTCGAGCGGAGGCGCATCGATCCGCAGTTCCGGGGTGGATCTCCGCCTGAGCAGCGCCGGAGAGCGCGAGGTGATCTGGCTCGGATACGGACTCTCCTGGTTCTGGTCCGACCGCGACCTGTCCGGGTACAGCCGCGACTTCGCAGGCCGCCACCTGCTCACCGCGGGGGTGGCGAGCGAGCTCTGGGGACCCGTGCGCGGGGAATTCCGCCTGGCCTACGGGGCCGGCCTTCCGTACACCGCCATTCCCTTCCGCTCTTTTGGCCTGGACCAGGAGGCGGCCGCGCCCACCGCACCGCTGGAGCCCACTACAACCCCGCCCCAGCCTCCCGTCGCCATCGACTCACCCCTTCTGGAAGGACTGGACGACGCCTTTCTCCGACTCGACTTTGAACTGCACGCCCGGCTGACCGCCCAGTGGGGCGGGCATGACTGGAGCGTCCGCCCCTATCTGCGCGTGCTCAACGCCCTGCAACGCCGCGACGCCCTCTTCTACGCCTTCCAACCCTGGCGCGCGGATTCCCTGACCCCGCTCGCGGAGCGTCCCTTCCTGCCCGTGATCGGGGTCGCGATCACGTTCTGACGCCCCACCCTTACATCCTCGCGTTCGCCGCCGTGGGGGTCGTCGGCGGATGGTGGCGTCTCGCCATCGGTCATCCGTCACAAACCGGGCTTCCCGGTCGCTCTCCAGATGAATGCCGCGGTTCATCCGCGGGCTGATCCATCCATCAAGAACGTGGCCGAAAAAAATGTCTCAGAATACGACCAGCAAGCCCCAGCATCGCATCCCGGCGTCCATCGCCGTCCTGATTGCCTCCCTTCTGACCTTCTCTCCCCTCAGTGCCCAGCTCATCCCCATCCGCACGGTCCCGGTCGCGAGCGGCGACCAGTTTCTCACGGTGCCGTCGGAAACTCTGGGCATGGCCGGCACGACCATCGCCGTGGACGACTCGGTCGCCGACCTGTGGTCGAATCCTGCGAAGGGTGTGTTCATCGACGAGCCTGTCATCATCGGAGCCCCGACCTTCTTCGGTGTGTCCGACGAAGGCGGCGGGGGAAAGACGTTCCCCTTCACGGGCCTCCTGCGGGACGGCGACTGGTTCGGAGGGGCATCGGTGGCGCTCCAGCAGCTGAGCGGTAGCGAGCGGGGCCGCTTCGGGCCGTTCTTCGACGGCTTCTGGCCGGGTCCGTTCAACCGCCTGTCGGAGCGGTCGGCGCGCAACCTGTACGGGCGCGCGGCCATCGGGCGGAAGCTGGCCGAATCGGACTGGTCGGTGGGGCTCGCCGTTTTCCGGGCGGGTCTGAACATGATGACCGGCGTGGACCAGCTCTACGCGGGAGCCGACCGCATCGACCAGCAGGGCGCGGTCACCGACCTGCGCGCGGGCGTCTTCCGTGATGGAGAACGGGACCGCGTCGGCTTCACGCTGATCCACAACCGGGTTTCGATGGAGCATGAGGTGCACTACGCCGACATCGTCGCCCGGGACACCATCACCTGGGAACCCACGTTCGAGTTCCGGGAGGAGCTCAACGAGGACAGGACCCGCACCCTGGGCGGGCACCTCGAGTGGGACCGGAAGCTGGGGGCAGAAGGATGGAGCATCGGCGCGACCCTGACCGCGAACCACAAATCGCATCCCAAGATCCCCAACTACGAGATCCAGAACATCCCGCGCGACCCGGGAACGACCTGGGCCTATGAAATGGGGTTCGGCATCGGGCGCCACCTGAAGTCGACCTCCTTCGGCATCGACGTCGCCTACCAGCCCATCTGGAGCCACACCTGGCAGGAGGCCGATAGCCGCATGGAAACGCCCAGGGGCGTCCTCGAAATCGGCGACATGACGATCGAGAACCACTTCACCTTTTCGAACGTCGTGCTCCGGTCCGGGATCTCACAGCGCTACGACAGGTTCGGCTTCCAGTTGGGTCTGGAGGCGCGGTCCTACGCCTATCACCTGGAGCAGGACGACCATGTCGAAGCCACTTCGCGCGATCAGGACGAGGCGTGGACCGAGTGGACGCCCTCCTTCGGGGTCCAGTTTCGCACCAGCGACTTCGAGCTGCACTCGAGCACTCGCATCACCTCGGGCACCGGCTTTCCGGGCATCGATGACTTCTTCGTCCAGGAGGACATGGCGCTTGCGGCCCCGTCGTCCCCGGACTTCATCGCCGCGCCCCGGGGCGCGCTGACTCTACAGGATGTCACCGTGCTGACCCATCAGATCTGGATCCGGGTGCCGATTCGCTGATTCGACCCGGCCCGCGCCATCGCCACGCTGGACCTGCGCGACTTCGGTGCCGTAATAGTCGTCAGGTGGGCCGGAGCTGTGGCCGAGGGATTTCCAGGAGCTGGCGACGAGAGCAACATGATCTCGGTGATCGTCCCCGCACATGACGAAGAGGCATGGCTCCCGGCCACCCTCGACTCCATCCGGACCGCGGCGGATCACGTCCGCGCGCGATCCGGCGTAGACGTCGAAACCATCGTCGTCGACAACGGCAGCACGGACGACACCGCTGCCGTCGCACGGGACCGGGGCGCGACCGTCGTTCACGAGCCCGTCCGGAGCATCGGTCGCGCGCGCAACACGGGGGCGCGCCATGCGTTGGGCGAGGTGCTGGTGTTCGTGGACGCCGACGTTCACATCCGGCGCACCCTCCTCGACGTCATCCACGAGACCATGCTCGATCCGCGATGCCTCGGCGGCGGCGTGGACACCGAGCACCATCCCCGGCGTCTCCTCGTCCGTCTGCATCTGCGGGCGTGGCGGGTGCTTGCCGCGGTGATCCCGCTGGTGCAGGGGGCCACCCAGTTCTGCCGCAGGTCCGCGTTCGAAGAAGTGGGAGGCTACCCGGAGGATGTCTGGATGGGCGAGGACACCGACTTCTACGGCAGGCTGAGGAGGCTCGCCAGGAAGACGCGGGGGACGGTCCGGCTGATCCGTGCGCCGCGCGTGAAACCCTCCAGTCGCCGGTTCGACGAGTGGCCTCTGTGGAAGACACTGGTCTGGACCAACCCGCTCTTCATAGCGCTCTTCCGGCGCTGGAAGGCCGCTTGGGGGGGCTGGTACGCCCGCCCGGTGCGGTAGACCGTCCCGCGCGGCAGACATTCGTCGGGTGCGGGCGAGACGCCCGTCGCGTACGGCAGATGCCCTCCCGGTTGGGGGTAGACGCCCCGCCGACCGACCTCAAAGCGATCCGGCGAGCGCCTCCAGCTGGTCGGCGGCCATGCCCCAGCCCTCGTGGAAGCCCATCCGCTCGTGCTCCCTGAGTGCTTCCTCATCCCAGTGCATCGCGTTCGCGGTGTAGCGGGTCCGGCCATCGCCCGCATCCTCCAGGAGTACCTCCGAGACCATGAAGGCGCGTCCGCTCGGGATCCAGCCGGGCACGAAGGCGTCGGTGGTCTTCAGCCGGCGCATCGGCTTGACTTCAAGCACGACCCCCATCTCCTCGAACCTCTCGCCGTCCGGACCGTTCATCACGAGTGAGAACTCGCCCCCGGGTTCGAGTTCGATGCAGGCGTCGGTGACGTACCAGGGCTTCGGGCAGAACCACTGCTCCAGAAGCTCCGGCTCGGTCCAGCAGCGCCAGACGTTGTCGACCGCGGCATCGATCAGGCGCTCGAGCGTGAGAACGTGGGCGGGACCGGGTCTGCGTTCGGTCGGCGCCGTCATGGCTTGCTCCTCACTCCAGCAGCTCTTCCGCCTGCTCCAGATCTTCTACTCTGACCAGCAGCCGGG
This sequence comes from Gammaproteobacteria bacterium, assembly GCA_028819075.1. NCBI lineage: Bacteria > Pseudomonadati > Pseudomonadota > Gammaproteobacteria > Gammaproteobacteria bacterium. The sequence continues at coordinate 28,210 of JAPPMM010000052.1, read as the reverse complement.
CCGGGTTCGCGAACGCCATGCCGATCTCGGAGCCTCCGGAATCGTCGACCTGCAGCATGCAGGGGATTCCCGCCGCATCGAGGACGGCGCGCGCCACTTCGCCCTGGTAGCGGTAGCTGAAGGTGCGGACCACGGCGACGTCGTGATGAAGGCTGCGCCGATAGGGAGGCCGCCTCCTGGTCACGGTGCCATGCCTCCGCCCGGAAGGTCCCCCGAAAAATCCGCCCCCGCGGAGTCCCGATTCATCGTCCGCCCGTCCGCTACCATTCCATCTCCGGCAGCACATCGCCCTGCACGCGGAACATCTCGTTGATGACGTTGACCGCGGCACGATAGGAATGGGTCGTGGGATCGAGCATCAGCGCCTGGAGCAGCGTCGCTCGTGAGCCTGTGTCGAAGGCGTCAACGAGGAGCTGGTGGATGCTGGTCTGGGTACGCAGCAAGGACAGGATCCCCTCGGGGAGGCGCTTCATGCTCCGCGGATGGAGCCCGCGTGCGTCCACGCGCGCCGGTACTTCGACGACGGAGCCGTCGGGGAGGCCGGGGACGTGGCCCTGGTTCGGGATGTTGACCGCGTCGAGATAGGTGTCGACGCCGCAGAGGATGCCCTCCAGGAGCGGGACGGCCAATTCGCCGGAGGGGGTCAGAGGGCCGGGGAAGTCCAGTCCGCCGGCGTCGTTCCCGGATCCCTCATGCGCGCGCCCCGAGGCTCCCTCTGCGTTGCCGGATTCTGCTTCCGCGCGCGCCGCCCGCGCCTCGGCCGCCGCTGCCCTCTGCTCCCGGGTCGGCTTCATGCGGGGCACCGGTCCGCCCGGAAACGCGGGCATGTCGGTGGGATGGTCTGCGAGGTTGTAGATCCAGGTCGGCACCTCGCCGGTCTCCCAGGGCGCGCCCTCGACGGGGTCGTAGAAGAACTGCACGACGCTGCTGCCGAGGAATTCCTGCGCCCATCCCAGATACTCGCCGATGTGGTTGGCTCCCGGGCTGGGGAACCGGCCGAAGATGCGGAAGAGGATGCGGCTGAGGGCGATCTCGTCCCAGTCGTGCAGCAGATGGGCCTCGCGCTCGCGCTTCTTCAAGCGGGGATACAGGTCCTCGCCGGTTTCGCGGTCGTGCACCGACTCGAACCAGGTAAAGTGGTTGATGCCGCTGGCGCGGGCGTCGAGCTGTCCGGTTGGGACGCCGAGGATGCGGGCCATCTGCTCGATGCCGTGAAAGACGCCGTGGCAGAGACCCACCACGCGCACGTCCGTGAGCCGGGACTGGGCCTCGCACAGCTTGGTGAGGGGGTTGGTGTAGTTGAGGAGCCACGCGCCGGGACAATGTCTTTCCATCGCGCGCGCGACGTCCACGCAGGGGCCCATGTTGCGGAGCGCATGGAAAAGCCCGCCCGGGCCGCCGTTCTCGCCGTAGATCTGCGGGAAGCCGAAGGTGCGCGGAATGTGGAAGTCCTGGGCCCAGTAGAAGTAGCGGTCCAGTTCGATGGCCATCACGACCGCGTCGGCTCCCGGGAGCGCGTCGGCGAGGCGGGTCGTGACGGACAGCCGCGGCGAGCAGCCCAGGCGCCCGGCGACGGCTTCCGCGTAGCCCTTCATCCGCGGGAGGTCGGAGGCGTCCAGGTCCATGAGGACGATGTCGAGTCCGTTCTCGCAGAGCGGGTCGCTCAGAAGCAGGTCGCGGATGGACGCGGGTCCGAACTCGCGGCTTCCGGCGCCGACCAGGACGACTTTCATTGAGTGGCTTCCTTCATTGAGCTGGTGGGCGCCTCGCCGACGTTGGCGTGGGCGCTTCGCACCGCCAGTGCTCCCGCGCCCAGCGAGACGACAACAAGAAGCGTGCCCGCGATGGCCTTGCCGGTCAGAAGATAACCGACGCCGAGCAGGCTGGCGTAGACGAAGAGTGCTCCGAGCAGGAAACCCATCCACATGCGGCCCGCCGACGGGTCGTTCGAGGTGATGCCGGTACGGCGCGCTACCCGGTCCCACCAGCCTCCCGGATGCACCCTCCGGTAGAAGCCGTCCAGCACTTCGTCGGACTCGGGCTTTGTCGCCAGGGCCACCACGACCCAGAGAACGGTGCAGACGATCAGGATGACCACGCCGCGAACGAGGTCCATGCCGGGCGCGTACATGGCGTCAACGGTCTGAAGCACAGCCGCCGGGACCACGGGCTCGATCAGCCCGAGCAGCACCCGGGTGTTGGCCAGCACCACCGAGCCGGCCATGGCGGCGATCTCGGCCCAGGCGTTGACGCGCCACCAGTACCACCTGAGCAGCCAGACCAGCGCGATGCCGGCGGAAATCTCGATGATGTAGATCCAGCCGCGCTGGATGGAGTCCATTTGCCAGGCCACCAATGCGGCCACGCCGGCGAGTAGCACGACGGCGACCCGGGAGGCGGCCACGTAGTGGCGCTCGGAACGGCCGGGGCGCATGAAGCGCCGGTAGACGTCGTTGACCATGTACGACGCGCCCCAGCACAGGTGCGTGTCCATGGTGCTCATGAAGGCCGCCAGGAAAGTCGCGACCATCAGCCCCCTCAGTCCCGCGGGCATCAGCTCGCGGATCATCATGGGGTAGGCGAGCTCGGGGTCGGCGGCGAGCGCGGCGTCCATGGTCGCGGGGGGGAAGACCAGCAGCGATCCGAGACCGACGACGATCCACGGCCATGTAAGCAGGACCGTCCCGGCGAAGGCGAACCACAGCGACGCCTTCACCGCCTGGCGCTCGTCGCGGGTCGCGAACAGGCGCTGGGCCACGTACCCGTCACCCTGCCCGCTTCTCAGCCAGAGGATGCCGATGAGACAGATGAAGGAGACGATCTCGAGCGAGGACGCGTTGGCTGCGGTCGGCACCAGGTCGAGGGCGCCGGGAGGGGCCTGTGGGACGTTCCGGACGGCCTCCGCCATGGCGGCCGGGCCCCCGAAGCGGGTCAGCACGATGCCGGCGAGGGTCAGCGCCCCCAGCATGCCGGCGATGAACTGGAGCAGGTCGGTGACCACGACCCCCCAGAGCCCCGAGGCCACGGTGTAGGCGAGCGCCAGCCCGCCGCAGACGGTCAGGGTGAAGGCGGGGTCCCACCCCAGCAGCACGCTGCTGAACTTCACCATCGCCAGCATGACCCAACCCATCACCACGGCGTTGCGAAGGAATCCCTGGTAGATCGCCGAAAAGCCGCGCAGGATACGGGCGGGCGCGCCCCCGTAGCGGATCTCGATCACCTCGGCGTCGGTGAGCACCCCGGCGCGGCGCCACAGGCGCGCGTAGAAGAAGGTCAGCATGAGGATGCCGGCCGCCTCGTACCACCAGAGCCAGTTGCCGAAGATGCCCTGCTGGCGCACCAGCGCGGCGGTGGCGAGGGGCGCGTCGCTGGCGAACCAGGTCGCGGCGATGGAGGTGCCCGCCAGCCACCAGGGGAGGGAGCGGCCCGCGACGAAATAGTTCTCCACGCTGCCGCCCGCGCGCCGCGCCATGCCGAACCCGATGGCGAGGACCACGGCGCCGTAGACCGCGACGACGATCCAGTCGAGGGAGGTCAGGGCCATGGGTCAGGGGGTGGGCGCACCCTTCAGCGACCCGAACCCGCGGAGAGCACGTTGGAGAGGATGCGGAACGCGCCCGGGATGCCATAGGGCAACTGGCGGTGCAGGGCGAGCGCCAGATAGGTGTAGTGGCCCTCGCCGATCTCGGCGGTGAGCCAGATCCCTTCCTGTGGATCCTGTCCCTGGTCGTGGGTTTCCACCAGCGGCGTGTACGCGGCATCCCATTCGGTGAAGAACTTGGAGCCGCGCTGCTCGACCCATCCATCGAAGTCCGCTTCGGTGATGCGGTTGGGCGTCGTCATGAACGGATGGGCCGGCTGTAGGAGGCGCACCGGGGCGTCCTCTTCCGAGACCTCCTCCGCGCCGCGCGGGAGGGAGGCGGGGTAGGGGGCCATCTCCTCCGGCACGAACTCCTGGGTCTGGTAGAGGATTACCAGATGGCCGCCGGCGCGCGCGTAATCGATCAGGCGCTGGTTGTGCTCCAGCAGGTCCTCGCGCACCGCGTATGCCCGCGTGCCGACCACGATGGCGTCGAGGCCGGAGAGCGATGCGGGGTCGGCGAGGGCGGCCGCGTCGAGCATCTCCACCTGGGCGCCCAGCGACTCGATTCCGGCCGGTACTTCGTCGCCCACACCCATCACGTAGCCGACGCGCGCGCCGTCCAGGCGGGCGACCGCCACCGACCGCACGGTTGTGGTCGCGGGGCGCCACAGCCGAGCCAGCCGGAGGTCGCGGTGTTCGATGGTCTGGTAGCCGGTGCGGTATTCGCGCCTGCCCGCCCGCGACACCGCCTGAATGGTCGCGGCGCCCTCCCACCCGTCCGGTGGGGTGACCTCGAAGGCCACCTCGGCCACCTCGCCCGCGCGGGCGAAGTCGTGCGCCACGGTGGCGGGCACGGCGGCCCAGCCGGCCGGGACTTCCACGCGGGTCGTGGTGGGGAGGGGGGCGGTGTTCGCGGTGACGCGCACCTGGATGGGAATGACGACCGCCTGGGGGCTCGCCGAGGCGGCCGGGCGCCCGGATGCGCTGGTGGGGCGGCCCGGCTGTCCGTTCCCTGGCGTGGTGGGGCCGTCGGATGTGGTGGTGGGACTGCCCGGTCGCGCGTCGCTAGGTGGCGCGGCCGGCTCCTCCACGGGAACCACCCGCACAGCGGGGTCGACCACGACCGACAGGGCGGGCAGAACCTCGACCGGGCGGGTCACCGACCCGTACGGCAGGCGGGGCACGGGGGCGGTGACGGCGGCGGTGTACACTATGGTCGTCCCCTCCACCACCAGGTCGACGGCAACCGACAGGGCGGGTCGCCGCCACGGAAGGTGCAGGTCCGCCGAGTCCGCCACCTGGTAGTGGTTCTGCGCGATCCCGTCGCGGGCGAAGTAGGGGGTGGCCGCCCTCGCCTCGGCGTCCGCATCGGCATCCACCTCGGGCACGCGCATCTCCGTCTCGGTCGCAAAGGTGTTGCCGGTGCGCGCAAAGCCGAAAGTTCGGCCCAGCACGACTCCCGCCCGGTCGACCACCCGGGCTTCCGAAACGCCGACACCTGCCACTCCGGACAGCTCGACCGCGATTCCGACCGCCAGACTCTGACCGGGCACTACGACTGCGCCCGCCGATCCACCCGGCAGTCCCGCCTGGACGCGAAAGCCGCCCGCGGCGGCGATGGCGTCTTCGAACTGCCGCTCCTTCAGCCGCAACTGGAACTGGGTCTCGGGTGCGCCCATCGAGGACGCAATCGCGGACCGCAACAGACCGAGACCCCGCACCAGATCCGGTACCGACTGTCCCGGGGCGCGGAAATCGAACCCCGCGACGACCTCATCAACCAGTTCCTGAAGCTGCGCCAACAACGTACTGGTCTCCGGCGCTGCCGTCTCGCCCAGCAGGGCGGGGAGCCCGTTCAGCGAGGTGTCCAGGCCGGCAAAGAAGGAATCCTCGGCCCGACTCGCGGGCAAGGCTTCATCGCCGCGCCCGCGCGCGCCCGCGATCCCGCCCCCGTCCGCGCTCCCGCCCGCATCGCGCAGCTCATATCGATAGAGCCCGCCCCCGACGCGCACGCGTCCCGCCGTCTGCGAGCGCTGGAGACCGAGTCCCCTGCTGGCCCATGCCTGAAAGCTGGTACCGACCCACGGACTCTCCCCACGGGCGTCCACCTCCACGTGAAATGGCTCGTCCACGCGAATCCCGCCGCGGTAGGTGCGCAACACCCGCCACGGCCGGAGCCCCTCCTCCTCGATCTGTCGCGGGAACCGCCCCGGATCCGCAGCGGCCTCCACCGCCTCCGGCGTCAGCAATCCCGACGCATGATGATGCCCGTGTCCATCGCGCCTCGACCCGTGGAACCGGGCCACCACCACCAGCGGACGGTTCAGGCGGATCACCCGCACCATGTCCTCCAGCACGGCCTCCCGGTCCCAGCTCCGGTAGGCCTCCTCCACCGTCTTGGAGTAGCCGTAATCCACGGCCGTGGTGAAGTAGAGGTCGTCCAGACCGTAGTAGCGGCCCGCCAGGACCAGCTCGCGCGTGCGGATCAGCCCGAGGCCGTCGAAGAGTTCGGGGCCGATGGCGTTGGCGCCGGCCTCGCCCCGGTTCAGGCTCAGAAGGGCGGTCCGCGCCCCCCAGCCACGGCTTGCGAGCGTGAGCATGCCCGAGTTTTCGTCGTCGGGATGGGCGGTCACATGGAGGAGGCTCGCGGTGGTGCCGAGCTTGAGGATGCGCTGCCAGGCCCCCATCGCGCCCCGGTCGGGATCGAGCCGCTCCTCGGCCACCGCAGCGGGGAACGCCAGCACCCGATCGAGCCCGGGCGCGCCGTCCGTCGACTGAGCCGCGAGGCCGACGGGGCCAGCCAGGGCCAGAAATGCAAGACCAACCGCCGCCGCGCGCCTCGCGATGTCCCAATCAGTCATCACAGCGCTCCGCTTAACTCCCGCCCGCCCCGAGCACCGCGAACTTCTGCGCCCGGAATCCAGCCTGGACGCTGTCCCCCGCGGCGTCGAAGATCCACGGCCCCGCCGCCTCGGCCACGAACATGTTCCCTTGGGGATCGATGGACAGGTTGTGCGGCCGACCCAGCTCTCCGGGACCCACCCCCGGCCCGCCGAACTCGTCCACCACCTCCAGGTCCGAGCGCCGCAGGACCAGAATCACATGCGAGCCCCCGTCGGCGACGTAGAGCCAGGTCTGCGCCTCGTCGGGGGAAAAACCGACGGAAAAGGTTGCCGAGCCACCGCAATCCGGCACCGGATCGCCCTCGGGCGGGCACAGCGGGCGCACGATCTTCTCCATCACGTACTCGCCGTTCTGCCGGAAGACCTGGATCCGGTTGTTGGCCCGGTCCGCGAGGTAGATGAGTCCGTCCCGGGACCCGAAGATGCCGTGCGCGGTCTGGAACTGCTGTGAGGGTTCACCCGACATCGGATCCCAATCGTAGTCGTCGTCCGGCTGCTCCCCGTACGCGCCCCAGTGCCTCAGGTACTCCCCGCTCTCCCCATCGAACACGATCACGCGCCGGTTGCCGTATCCGTCGGCGATGAAGACCTCGTTGTCCTCGGGATCCACCCAGATCTCGGCGGGACGCCCCATCAGCGTGGGGTCGTTGCTGCCCCCCGTTTCATCGAAGCGCCCGAGCGTCATCACGTGCTCCCCGTCGCGCGTGAACTTGAGCGTCATCTGGCTCTCCCGCGCGTTCGTCCACACGAAATCGTTGTGGTCCACGAAGAGGCCGTGGATCGTGCTCCAGTTGCCGTCCGGGCCGGCCGCGCTCCAGGACTGCAACAGGTTCCCCTCGGTGTCCCATTCCCCGATCTGGCTGCCGCTGGAGGTCCAGACGTGTCCCCGGCCGTCGGCGAAGAGGCCGATCACCTGCCCCCACTCGAAGCCCTCGGGCAACTGAAACCACCCCTCCACGGGCTCGAACTGCGGGACGCCATCCGGCATCCCTCCCGCAGAATCGGGACCGCCCGAAGAGTCGGCGTCGTCCGGAGCCGCGCACGTCATCGTCATGACGATGAGACCGGCGGTAACGACGGTGATGACGAGAGACGCGACACCTGGATGCTTCCTGCGGACGGTCATGGGGCCACCTCTTCTGGCCGGGAGGAAACCGCGCCCGCCGGGGCGATGAGATGGCGAGCGGGGAATCCTTCCATCGTGTTCCCGCGCATGGCTTCGGGCAAGAGCGAGGTTCCCGCCGCAAGTGCGCTGCCCGCGCGCGCTTTACTGTCCCCGGGCGCACCCGCTCCGTATGTTGCCGGGTTGCCGTCCCGCAGGCGGGACCCGCGGGCGAGTTGAACTCCGAAGACGCCAGACGGAGGAAGCGCCTTGACCCAGCCAAGCGCCGGAGAACCCAGGCTTACGCCCGTACAGAAGTTCGGTGAGGTCATCGCCGACTTCGTCGAACGATGGATGCCGAACCCGTTCCTGTTCGCCATCATCCTCACCTATGTCGCCGCGGTGACGGCCTGGCTGTCCGAGGGATCGAGCCCCGCGGAGATCGCCTTCGCCTGGTACGACGGCTTCTGGGTTCTGCTCACCTTCGCCATGCAGATGGTCATCATCCTGGTGACCGGCTTCGTGGTGGCGTACCACCCGGTGGTGAAGCGGGGAATACTCTGGCTGGTGCGCCTCCCACGGAACGGGCGCCAGGCGGTGGTGCTGGTGGGCGTGGGCTCAATGCTGACGGGATGGATCTCGTGGGGTCTCGGGCTCATTTTCGGCGCCATCCTCGCGCGCGAGATGGGAAAGGTGGCGCATCGCAGGAGCATGGCCGTCCACTATCCGCTGCTCGCCGTGGCCGGATACATGGGCATGAGCCTGACCTGGGGATGGGGCATGTCCAGCTCCGCGGGCCTACTGCAGGCGACCGACAACAACGTGTTCATGCAGATGGGCATCGTCGACCGGGTGATCCCCGCCAGCGAGTGGGTCTTCCATCCCTATCCGCTGCTGCTCACGGCGCTCGCGCTGGCCTATGGGTGCCTGATGCTCTACCTGCTCGCGCCGCCGGACCGGAATTGCCGGGGGATCGCGCGCTACGTCCCCGATGCAGCCGATGCGGAGGACGCTCGTACCCCCGCGCCGGCGATCGCCAAGCCGAGCCCGGCCGACCGCATCAACCACAGCCGCATACTGGGCGGAATCATCGCGCTGACGGGCGTCGTGATGCTGGTACGGGAATTCGTGACGGACCCGATGGGCGCGCTCGACCTGAACGTCTTCAACTTCGGGTTCCTGATGATCGGGATGCTCCTGTTCATCAGCCCCTCCAAGTACCAGGACGAGTTCACTGACGCGGTGAAGGGGAGCGCAGGCATCATCCTGCAGTTCCCCTTCTACGCGGGGATCGTAGGCATCATGACCGGTACCGGGCTCGTCGCTACGATGACGGAGAGCCTGCTCAACATCTCGGCCGCCAACCCCGACGTCTTCCCGGTGGTGACGTGGATCACGGGCGGCATCCTGAACGTCTTCGTGCCCTCGGCGGGGAGCGAATGGGCCATCGTCGGGGGCCCGATGATGCAGGCAGGGGCGGAACTGGGCGTGCCGCACGGCCAGACCATCGCCGCCTACGCCGTGGGCGATGCGCACACCAACCTGTTCAACCCGTTCTGGGCGATCCCGCTCCTCGCTATCACGGGCCTGCGCGCCCGCGACATGTTCGGCTACGGCATCACGATGATGATCCTGCTGGTGCCCTTCATCGCGCTGGCGCTGTTCTTCCTGCCGTATTGAGGGTATCGAGCGCTCGGAGGAGGACTGAAGGACTTGAAGGCGCCGGTTGAGATCAGGTTGGCCGACGTAGCTTCAGGGGTCCTGAATGGCATCCGGCGCCCCGCGGTGTTCGGGCTGTTCGCGACAGCCCTGCTGGCCTGTCGTGATGGAGGCTCCGGTCCCGCCGCCCCCCCCGACGAACTCATCATCGCCTGGCCCGCCTCCCGCGAGCCCGCCTCGCTCGACGGCCACATCGAGCCGTACCAGACGGCGTGGCTCATCGACTACAAGATCGCCGATCCGCTGCTGATTCTCGGGCCGGACGGCGAATTCCATCCGGCGCTGGCCGCGAGCTGGTCCTCCAACGCCGTCGCGGACGAGTGGACGTTCAACCTCCGGAGCGGGGTCGTGTTCCAGGACGGCACGCCCTTCGACGCGGAAGCTGTCAAGTACAACGTCGAACGCATCCTGGACCCGGCGACGCGCTCGGGGGAGATGGCGGCCCACGTCGGGCCGGTCGAGCGAGTGGAGGTGATCGACGACACCACCGTCACCCTCCATTACGAGGCGCCGTGGGTGACCGTCCTCGACGCCTTCCGCAGGGTCCCCATCTGGTCTCCGACAGCCGCGGAGCGGTGGGGCATCGAGGAGTTCGACCGGCATCTCGTGGGTGCCGGGCCGTTCCTGCTGGAGGAGTGGGTGCCCAACGACCACGTGACCGTGCGGCGCTGGGACGGCTACGGCGGATGGAACTGGATCAGCAGAGAGGCGGGCCCGGCCAAGGTTGAGCGCGTGACCATCCGCTTCATCGGCGAGGAGGCGGTCCTGGGCAACATCGTCCGCACGGGGAATGCCCATATCGCCATGAATCTGCCCACGGCCTACATTGATGACTACCGCGATGCGGAGGGCTTCTCGCTGCTCACCGGCTACCAGGCCGGGACCGGGCTGCAGATGGTCATGAACGTGCGGCGCCCGCCCTTCAGCGACCTGCGGGTCCGGCAGGCCGTGCTGTACGCAACCGATCAGCCCGCGATCAACGACCTGCTCTACGACGGGCACTTTCTGTCGTCTGACGGCCCCCTGAACACGGTCCATCCCTGCTACTGGGAAGGGAACGCGGACCTCTACCCGCACGCCCCCGAGACCGCGCGGCGGCTGTTGGAGGAGGCCGGGTACACGGACCGGGATGGCGACGGCATCCGCGAGGCATATGGCATCGCCGGCGTCGAGAACGGCACGCCGCTCCGCGTGCGCTGGACCATCCTCGACCGCGAGGAGATGGGAGAGGCGGTTCAGGCCCAGTGGCGCGCGATCGGCATCGACGTGGCCATCGAGATCGTCCCCGGCCCGGTGCAGCTCGAGATGGTCAACAACCGCGACTTCGACCTGATGTACGAGCGCCAGCGCAGCCCCGATCCCCTGCTGATGGACATGCTCTGGAACTCGGCCCACGACGTGGTCGGGGGATGGGCTTGGACCGGCTTTGTCGACGAGGAACTGGACCGGCTCGTAGGTCAGCTCAGGACCATCCCGGACACGGAGGCCCGGTGCGAGCTGGCCCAGGAGGCCCAGCGCATCATCATGGAGAACGCGCTGATGCTGCCCACGCTCAGCGAGCCGATCTTCTACGCGGTGTCAGACGAGGTGCGCGATTTCGAGCTGATGTCGGAGGGACAGTTCTACTTTGTGCACAATGCGAGGTTAGTTAGGGATTAGTGGCGGAGCTGGCCTTGGAGAGCCCCAAGGTGGCCTGCGCCCCCCTTACTCGTACCTCAGCGACTCCACCGGATCCAGACGCGCCGCCCTGCGCGCAGGCAGGATTCCGGCCACGAGCCCGATCGCCATGAGCATGCCGACGCAGATCGAGGCGATCGGGAGCGAGAGTTTCGGGTTCAGGATGTACTCCAGGGCCGGGTTGTCGCTGGGAATGCTGTCGATGCCGACTACCAGCAGCGAGGCGATGACGAGTCCGAGCAGACCCCCGCCGACCGTGATGACGATCGCTTCCGACAGGAACTGGCTGACGATGTGCCGCCGGCGCGCGCCCACGGCGAGCTTGATGCCGATCTCGCGTGTCCGCTCACGCACGACGACATACATGATGTTCGCGACGCCGACCCCGGCGACCAGCAGCGTGAAGGCGCCTACCAGCCCCAGGAATACCTGGATGCCGTAGCCGATCTGGCCCACGATCTTCTCATCCTCGATGAAGTCCCAGATGCCGAGCGCCCGTTCGTCCGCCGGATCGAACCTGTGCCGGCCACCGAGGACCCGGTACATCTCCTGCTTGGCGAACGGGGCGTCCGCGACGGTGCGCGGCCGCACGAGGAGGTGGTTCACGAATTCGTTGCCGTAGATGGTCCGGAACGTCGAGGCCGGGATGATGGCGCGGTTCTCGTCCGGACCATTGTTGCTCGAGTCCTGGAACTTGGATTCCATCACGCCGATCACCCGGAACGAGAGCCCGTCGAGCAGGACGGTCTGTCCCACGGGCGGCGTGTCGCCGAACAGGCGCGCCGCGATCTCGTCGCCCAGAAAGAGCACGCGCCGCCTCTGATCGACGTCCCGCTGATTGATGAACCGTCCGCCGGGAGCGGGGAACATGCGCCGCAGCTCGGAGAAGATCGGGTCCACGCCCTCCATGTAGGTCGTGGTCTGGTTCTCGCCCGCCTTGAGATGGGTCCTGCCGCGCCCGTAGGACGGGCTGCCGAACTCGAACTCCGGGACCGCGCGCAGGACCAGGTCGAGATCATCTTCCCGCAGCCGTATCCGGCGCCCCGCCGAAAGACCCTCGTGCTCGAGGCTCGTCTCGCCGCCGTAGACCATGAAGATTCGCTCTCCCGCATTGAGCAGCCCCTCGGAAACCTGAGTTCGGAGCCCCCGGCCGAAGGCAAGCAGCAGAACGATCGAGATCGTGCCCCACACCATCGCGAAGATGGTGAGGAAGCTGCGGGTGCGGTTGGCTCGCAGGTCACCGAGAACGTCTTCGAGGAGGATCTTCCACATCGGTCAGACCGCGGGGGCAGGGAGCGCGACCGCAGGAGCAGGGAGCACGACCGCGAGGGCGAGGACCACCCCGCGCGTGCCGTGCGCCGCCGCTAGTGACGGAGACATTCGACGGGATCCAGCGCCGCGGCGCGACGAGCGGGCAGCCAGCCGGCGAGCATCGCGACGAACGCGAGCAGCGCCATCGTCACGGCGGCCACCTGGAGCGAGATCACGGGCGTGCCCACGATGTCGTTCATCGGGAACAGCGACACCACCTTCACGAGTCCCGTCGAAACCAGGACGCCGAGCGCGGCCCCGACAGCCACGATGAGGACGCTCTCGGCGAGAAACTGCCAGAGGATGGACCTTCGGGTCGCGCCGACCGAGCGCTTGATCCCGATCTCGCGCGTGCGCTCGTGCACGACGATGTACATGATGTTCGCGACGCCGATCCCGCCGACGCTGAGCGTGAAGCTGCCCACGATCGCGAAGAACAGCTTGAACCCGAGGAACAGGAAGCCGAACATGCGCTCCCATTCGGCCGTGTCCCAGAGCTGGAGCGCGTCCTCGTCCCGTGGACTGAAGCGGTACTTCCTGCCCAGCACCTCGTAGACTCGCTCTTCAACCGCCGCGGTGCGCGAGGCATCCGCCGTCCGGTAGACCAGGTTCGAGACGAAGCGCGAGCCGAAAAGAGCCGCGTGCGTGCTCGCCGGAATGAACACCCGGTCTTCGTCCCGAGAGTTGTAGGAGCTGTTCTGGATCTTGGGCTGGAGCACGCCGATCACGGTGAAGGGGGAATCCCCGATCCGGACCTGGTCGCCAACGGGATCCGCGTCGCCGAACAGGACGCGGGCAACCTCGTCACCCAGGAATACGACGCGGCGGCGCTCTTCCTGATCCCGCTCGTTGATGAATCGGCCGCCCGGAAGCGGGATGACGTTCCGCATCTCGCCATACACGGGATGAATGCCGGTGATATTGGGATTCACTCCGTTCCGGCCGCGGCGGACGGGGGCCTCGCGCGTCGAGTACTCCGGGCTGATCATCGTGATGTCGGGGATCTGGCGGGCGAGGATCCGGGCATCCTCTTCGCGCAGCCGGATGGTTCGCCCCTCCCTGAACCCCGCGTGGGCCAGCGTGGTGCGTCCGCCGAAGAGCACGACGATGCGGTCGCCCAGCCCGTGAAACCGTTTGATGGTCTGCCGTTCGAGCCCGACCGAAAAAGCAAGCAGAACGACCACCGCCACCGTGCCCCAGGTGATCCCGAGTATGGTCAGGACCGTGCGCAGACGCTGGGCGGAAAGATCCGACCACAGTTGCCGGACAGCGTCGACGAGCCTCACGGCGTCTCCTCTGCCCGCGGCCCTAGGTGATCTCGCGCCGCGGGGGCTCCATGACGCGCTCGCCCTCCGCCAGGCCGTCGAGCACCTCGACGCTGATCCCGTCGCTGAGACCCGTCGTGATCTCGCGCTCCTCGGTCTCGTCGGGCCCCGTGCGAACCGTCACGAACGCTCCCCCCTCCTCGAACCTCACCACGCGCTCCGGGATGATCAGGATGTCGGACCGGCGCTCGATGATGACCTGGGCGTTGGCCGAATAGCCCGCCCTCAGCAAGGTGCCCTCTGCAGGCAGGACCGCGATTTCAACCGGAAAGATGGTCGCGTTCTCCTCGTCGCGTCCCGTGAGCGAAATCCTCGTCAGCCGCCCCTCGATGCGTGTGTCGGGAAGCGCCCCGATCGTGACCTCAACCGGCATTCCCTCCGCCAGCCGGCCCACATCGATTTCATCGACCGTGCCGCGAAAGAGCAGTTCGTCCATCTCGGCCATCGTCATCAGGACGGTCCCTTCCTGGAACGTCGTGAGCGGGACCACCGGATCTCCGATTTCCACCATTTTCTCGAGGATGAAGCCCTGGATTGGGCTCTGGATGACCGTCTCCACGGCCTCGTCTCCGATGGTCACGCGGCCTTCCGAGAGCAGGGCCAGGCGCTCCCGGGCGATCTGGAGTTGGAGCGTGACTTCGTTGAGCGAGTATTCGGCGTCCTCGAACTGCTCTTCCGACGCGAGGTCCTGGTCGCGCAACGCAGCCAGCCGATCGCGGCGCCTCTCGAGTTGCTGCAACTCGATTTCGCGCAGTTCGATGTTGCGACGCGCCTCGACCAGCTCGATCGGCGTCGGGTTGGGCTGGACTTCGAGCAGAGGCTCACCCTGCCGGACGTATTGGCCGGGCTCCTTGAACATCCGGCGCACGACGCCCGCGAGTTGCGACTTCACGCTCACTTCGACGAGCGGTTCGATGCGTCCGACCGCGAGTGCGCGGTCCACGATCTCGCCCCTCTCCACGGCGACGGTGTCCACCTCGGTCTCGCCACCGCCCGCGGCCGCAAGCACTGCGAACACCGAGGCTCCCAGGCCCCCGACCACGATCGTGCCGACTACTACCTTTGCGCCCCTGCTCATGCGACCGGTGCCTCCCGCCTGATTCGCGCCTGAAGCGGCCCGCCCGTCCATCGCAGGGGGGCTCGCGCACTCTGGCAAGCGTACGGAAGTACCCGGGGGGTTGGTTTCGCTTGCGCTAACGCACGGGCGCGGCGCGACTGCGCGCCCGCTGCCGACCCTCAGCGAGTCGATCTTCCAGGCGGTGTCAACCCGTCACGGTTGACCCTTCTCCTCCATGATCTGGATCAGGTTGCCGCATGTATCGTCGAGAACTGCGGTAATGACGGGCCCGAGGTCGGTTGGCGGCTGAACGAAGCGCACACCGCTTGCCAGGAGGCGCTCGTACTCGGCTTCCACATCATCGACTGCGAAGCCGGTAAACGGGATCCCGTCCTCCACAAGGGCCTTCTTGAACGGGCGCGCTGCGGGATGGGCATCGGGCTCGAGCACCAATTCCGTCCCCTCGGGCGCTTCTGCGGATACCACTGTGATCCAGGAATGCTCTCCGAGAGGGATGTTGTGCTTCAACTGAAAGCCCAGCGTTTCCGTGTAGAAGCGAAGCGCCTTCTGCTGGTCGTCTACCATGACGCTGGTGGCGTTGATTCTCATTGCTCGATGTCCTCGTCCGTTGAGTGTGAAGTGTGCGGGTCTGGTGAAGTGTCCCGGTCTTGCGATTTGTCCTGGTCTGTCGAGATCGGCCACCGCTCCCCGATGCCCTTCAGCGGCGCGCCCTCGAACCAGTGGAGCTTCGACCTCCCCTCGCGCCTCGTGCGAATGAGGCCGGCGGCTTCCAGGACGTCCAGGTGTTGGGAAATCGCCTGCCGCGAGGAGCTGATGCCGTGTTTCATGATCAGGCGCGCGCAGAGCTCGAAGAGCGTTTGACCCGAGCGGTCGACGAGTTCATCCAGGATGGCCCGTCTGGTGGGGTCAGCAATCGCGCGATAGATGTCCACGTACCAGGCTTACGCAAGTGATTGCTTGCATGTCAAGGCTTGATGATACGCAAGCATGGACTTGCATGTCAACTGCACGCGCCGCAGATCACGGCACAAGGGACGAACGTTCTTCGTAGGCACGGAGAAGGGCCAGCGTCACAGGAGAACGTGTGAGTGATCTGAGAGTCGAGTATCCGGGAGCTGGGGCGGGGACCGGAGCTGCGGCGACCACTGGAACGCAGGCGGCGAACCGGCGCCACCGGACGAAATCGCGGCGTTTCCTCGGCAGACTCGTGCGTTGGGTTGTGACGGCCGTCCTGCTTGCGGTGCTCCCGTTCATCCTCCTCGTCCGCGGAGGCGTCTTCGCCTACCAGCAATGGGGGCTGGGGGCATGGTCCTCGCTGGCCGTCTCGACGGCCGCCACCGCGCTGCTCCTGGCGTGCTACGCGTGGGCCGCAAGTCGGCGCCTGGGGGCAGGGAAGTGGTTCAGGAAGTTCGCGATTCGGGTCGCGGCCCTTGGCGCCGCCGCGTTCGTGCTCTACTCGCTGGTGGTCATCGCGGGCGGCAACGTGAAGTCGGAAGAGGTGCGCGCCGAGTACTCGGCCCTTCATCCTCTGTTGCGGATGGGCGTATCGGTCTTCGTGCTGGCCGACGCCGAGGCCGTGATCACCGACGCCGACCGCACGCCCGACTTCTACGCTCGCGCCGGGCTCCCGGCCAATGAGTCGTCACTGCACTTCCGCCAGGACGACGGATTCGTGCATGCGCTGGATCTTCGCACCATCAACCGGCCCGAATGGCGCAACCTGGCAGCCGAACTGGCGTTCAGGGCGATGGGGTTCCACACGCTCCGCCACGTGGGCACCGCCGACCACCTGCATGTGTCGCTGAGGTTGCCGGAGTAGAGTCCCCGTCAATCCCTGCGCTCAAGTGAATTCAGCGCGGCCACAAACTCCGACCAGGGCACCGGCTCCCCGTGGACGGGCGCTACGGTGGACACCTCCAGCCCCATCCTCTCGACCTGGTTGTAGAAGCTCCGCATCGCCGGCAACTGCGCCGGCCGAGGGGGCTCGTGCGTGTCGAAGAGATCCGCCTGGAATGCGATGCCCTCCTCCGGCAGATAGGCCATCAGCATCCCCGAGACGTGCCGAAGCGGCTGAACGTAGTAGACCCGAAGGATCCGGGAATTGTCGGTGATGACGTAGTTCTCCTGGACCGCCTCGTAGTTGTAGCCCTCGGCCAACTCCGTGGGTGGCCACATGGAGACGATGTCGGGCTCCACGGTGCGCGGCTCGTAGGCCAGCACGTCGGTGTTCAGGAAATCGAGGTTGATCATGTGCGTGACGACCGTGGCGCCGATGTGCAGGTAGGTCCTGAGCCCGCCGATGTGGTCGAAGTGCGCGTGCGAGCTGATGATCCAGCGGATCGGCTTTCCGGGGGCGAGGCGGACGATCTCCTCGATGACCGCGAGGCTCCGCTCCTCATTCCCCGGGGCCTCGAATACGGCAACGAACTCGTCGAATTCGACCATATAGCTGTTCGCCGGGCTCCCGCCCAGGAGATAGACGCCGTCCGCCATCTCGGTGACGGTCACCTCCGTTTCGAACGACGCCTCCGCGACCGCCGGAGGCACAGGGCCCGGATCCGGGCACACGTTGGGCTGCACATCCGGGAACCGGCCGCCGTAGCCGTTGTGACCCGTGCTCTGGCGGTAGAACTGCCAGTTGTCGTCCCAGCCATGGTGCGAGTGCCATGCGATCGGCCACTTCACGTCGCCGAAGGTCGTCTGCTCCGTCGACTCGTGCTCGATGTTGAAATCGCCGAGCGCGGGTTCGTTGACCGTGGTCTTGATCCGCTGGATCTGGTTCTGCGGGTTGATCGTCGCGTCCACGCGATACTTGCCGAACATCGTGATTGCCACGACGTGCATCTTCTCGGGGCGGACCACGTTCCCGTCCCGCCCCTTCTCGATCTGCTCCCACCGCCAGAAGGCGACAGGATCGGCCCCGGGCAGGCGCGCGGCCTTGATGAAGCCGGGAGGATTGAGCCAGAGATCGAGCTGGTACAGCTCCGCGAGATCCGGCGGAACCGGCACGGGCTCTCCGTCCCCATCGATGTGCCAGGCATGGTCGCCGCTCACGACATGCGTCTGTTGCCTTTCCCTCTGAGTCGGCGTGCCTCCCTCCCAACCCAGGCCGTACTTCCACGCGGCCGGACTGATGCCCGGTTCCCGGTCGAAGGTTTCGATGCTGGTCCGGGTCTCCCAGTTGATGCTTCGGGTGTAGTTGTTCAGGTTGCCGATCCGCGGCCAGTCCACGTTCACCGCGTTCTCGAACGTCTGACCGACGGCTCCGCTGTACCCGTTACCCGAAAACGTGATGCAGCGGAGATTCGCTTCGCCGATTTCCTCGGCGGCAGCAGCCAGGAGGGGCCAGGGGTCGACGTATCCCGGCGGAAACTCCTGGGCCGCCGCCGAGTTCATCCAGAATGGCAGTAGAGCCAATGCCCCAAGAGCATTCCTCGCCATCTTTCCTCCTCCCCTGAGCGTCGGAACAGGATCCGTCGCGAATCAGGGTGATTGGGGGGTCGAACGCACCGGGCAAATTGCGCAGTTTCGCTGCTGTGCAACAGGCAGTGGCCGCCTTGCGCCGCCTCCGCGCGCTGAGCCTGGAGCAAGCCATCACCGCGCCGAACCGAAAAGCGGGCACGGTCACTTGGCAGCCTGGCGTTGCGGGCGACCAGGCGACCGAGTTAGAATGTTGTAAATCCTGCTATGGAGAGACAGATTTGCAACAAACTATCTCTCGCACCGCATTGACCACCCAGATCACCCGCGGCCTCGCGGAATCCCCCGCGGTGGCGCTGCTGGGTGCCCGCCAGGTCGGCAAGACCACGCTGGCCCGCGAGATCGCGGCGTCCTGGCCCGGCCCCGCCACCATCTTCGACCTCGAGGTGGCCACCGACCGGGAGGCGCTCGTCCGGACTCCTGCCCGCTTGCTGGGGCACCGCGAGGGACTGGTCGTGATCGACGAGGTGCAGCGCCTCCCGCACCTCTTCGAGGCCCTCCGGCCCGTGTGCGACGACCCGGAGCGAAAGGCGGTCTTCCTACTCCTGGGAAGCGCCTCCTGGGATCTGGTGAAGGGAGTGTCGGAGTCGCTGGCGGGGAGAATCCTTTTCGTGGACGCGACCGGGTTCTCGCTGGAGGAGGTGCAGCCCAACTTTCTCGATCGGCTTTGGATGCGCGGCGGCTTTCCCCGAGCTTGGCTGGCCCCGTCGGCCGGCGCCTGGACGCGATGGATGGAGTCGTTCTCGCGAACGTTCCTGGAGCGCGACATCGCGGGACTGGGGTCGAGCGTCTCGCCCGCCGCGCTAGGCCGCTTCTGGAGAATGCTGGCCCACGTGCACGGCCAGACCTGGAACGCCTCGCGCCTGGCGCGCTCCATGGACACGGACGCGCGAACCGTCAACCGCTACCGCGATCTCCTGGAGGGCGCGTTCATGATCCGCGTCCTGCGCCCCTGGTTCGCGAACCTGGGCAAGCGGCTGGTGAAGTCACCCAAGGTCTATCTGCGCGACAGTGGGATTCTGCACTTCCTCCTCGGCCTCGAAGAGAGCCACGAGCTCGCCGTGCATCCCGCGTACGGGGCCAGTTGGGAGGGCTTCGCCCTGGAGCAGACCCTGATCGCCCACGGTCAGCGCGACGCGTATTTCTACGGAACCCAGCGAGGGGCGGAACTGGACCTGCTCCTGCTGCGCCGGGGCCGACGCTGGGGGTTCGAGTTCAAGTGCACGGAAACGCCCCGCACCACGAAGTCCATGCGCGTCGTCATGAAGGATCTCGAGCTGGCACATCTCTGGGTGGTCTATCCCGGCAACCGTGAGTTCCCGGTCGCGGAAGGGATCACGGCGTTGCCGCTGACGCGGATTGGGGGCCCCGATTCGTTCTTCCGGACGAGTTGAAAGGCGGCTCGCTCTGACACACGGATCTAGCGGCGCGTAGCGCTACGCGCTACAGTTAGTCATGAAGATCCGCCACAAGGGGCTACGGGCGCTCCATGGACGGGACGATCGGGCTCGGCTCCCGGCGCAGTTGGTGCCGCGCCTTCGACGCATCCTGTTCCGGCTACAGGAAGCGACGCATCCCAGGAGCGCAGACGCGCCCGGATTCCGGCTGCATCCGTTGAAGGGAGACCGAGCAGGCCAATGGAGCGTGCGCGTGTCGGGCAACTGGCGCGTGGTGTTCCGGTTTGAGGAGGGCGAGGTCGTGGACGTGGACTTGGTTGATTACCACTGAAGGGAGGGAGGAGAGATCATGAACGGTACTGGTGGCGAGCGCGTGGGCGCGATGCTGAACCCCCCGCACTTGGGCGAACTGATCCGTGAGAGCATGGACGAAGTCGGATGGAACGTCACCGAGACGGCGGCGCACCTCGGCTGTGAGCGGGGGACCCTGTCACGACTACTGAATGGCAAGGCGGGTGTGTCGGCAAACATGGCGCTCGCGTTGGAAGCTCTTGGCTGGGGGACAGCCGACCATTGGATGCGCATGCAGGCGAGCTACGAACTGGCGCAGGCTCGGAGGTTGCGCGTATGGCGGGAAGACACAAGAGCGCGGGATGCGGTCACGCGGTAGCGCCTTAACCTCATGTCCGAGTCCGCCACCTACGTCGCCGTCGTGAAGGACGAGTGCGAGACCTGCCACCTGGCGGTGCCCGCCCTCGCCGAAATCCACCAGGCCGGCCATCCGCTGACGGTCTACTGGCAGGACGACGGCGGATTCCTGGGCCCCGTCCTCGCCGCCGCGGCCGTGGACGACCGCACGCTCGAACGCTCCTTCCACCTCGCCGTCGAGACTGTACCGACGCTGATCCGGCTGGGGGGCGGTGCGGAAACCGGCCGCACGGTGGGCTGGCATCGTGAAGACTGGCGCGCGCTCACGGCCATCCCCACGCTGGGCGCGGGACTGCCGCTCCGCCGGCCCGGCTGCGGCTCCCGCTCGGTGGAGCCGGGGGTCGCGGAGGCGCTGCGGGTGCGCTTCGGCGAAACCGGAATCCGCGCCCGCACGGTCGAGGTCGCGTCCGGCGCCGACGCGATCGAGGCTTGCTACGACCGCGGCTGGAGCGACGGCCTCCCGGTCGTCCCGCCGACGCCCGAGCGCATCCTACGCATGCTGGGCGGCACGCGCCGCGACCCGCACGAGGTCATCGGCCGGGTCCCGCCCGAGCTGGCGCCCTGCACCGTCGAGAAGGTCGCCATCAACGCCGTCATGGCCGGGTGCCGCCCCGAATACATGCCGGTCGTGCTCGCGGCCCTCGAGGCCGCCCTGGACCCGGGGTTCACCCTGCACGGCGTCACCTGCAGCACCTGCTTCTCGAGCCCGGTGATCATCGTCAACGGCCCCATCGCGAAGCACATCGGCATGAACTCCGGACTCAACGCGCTCGGACAGGGGAACCGGCCCAACGCCACCATCGGCCGCGCCGTGAACCTCGTGGTCCGCAATGTGGGCGGAGGGCGGCCCGGCGAAATCGACCGCGCGACGCTGGGCTCTCCGGGCAAGTACACGTTCTGCTTCGCGGAGGATGAGGGCGACGAGGGCTGGGAACCGCTGGCCGTCTCGCGCGGAATCGCTCCCGGAAAGAGCGCGGTGACGGTGTTCGCCGGCGACGGGGTCCAGGGAGTGACCGACCAGAAGGCGCGCACGCCGGGCGAACTCACCCGCTCCCTGGCCATGGGGCTGCAGGCGGTGGGACACCCCAAGCTGTGCGAGTGGGCCGCCGCCGTTCTGGTCCTGTCACCCGAACACTACGCCATCTACCGCGAGGCGGGGTGGGACCGAAGCCGGATCACCCACGCGCTCCAGGACGCGCTGCTGCTCCCGGGCGAGAAGGTGGCTGCGGGCGCCGACGGCGTCGCCGAGGGAATGCCCCCCTCCCGCGCGGGCCAGCGCATCCCCAAGTTCCATCCCGGCGCCCTTCTGCTGGTGCGAGCCGGAGGTCCCGCCGGGCTGTTCTCGGCCATCCTGTCGGGCTGGCCGGGGGGACGCCTTTTCGAGGAATCCCACCCCGTCACCAGAGAGATCACCGAATGACCGAATCCACCGTCACCCTGCACGACCCCACGTCCGAGACCGCGCCCGCGACGCGTCCGCGGTGCAAGCCCCCGGCGTCGCTGGAGGGCAGGACGGTGGCGCTCTTCGACATCGGCAAGTCCCGCGCCGACGAGTTCCTCGACTGCCTCGAGACTCGGCTCCGTGCCCGGGGCATCGCCACCGCGCGCTTCGCGAAGCCGACCAACGCCAAGCCCGCCAGCAACGCGATCCTGGACGACATCGCCGCCGGAGCCGACGTGGTCGTGGAGGCGCTCGCCGACTGAGGATCGTGCGTATCGTGCGGTCTGCACGACATCAAGGCTCTCGACGATCGCGGCCTCCCCGGCCTCCTGATCGCCACCACCGCCTTCCGCGAGGCGGCCTCCTTCCAGATCCCCTCTCTCGGCTTCGAGCCGGAGATCGTGTGGGTGCCACACCCGGTCCAGAACCGGCGCCCCGAGGAACTCGAGCAGCTCGCGGAGGATGCGCTGGAGGTGGTGTTGCGGAGTCTGATGTCCGGGGGCGAGGGGTGATACTATGCGTGGGCGATAGGTGATACTATCGGTCGTCCCTCAACGGACCTCCACCACCGCGCCAGCCTCGGGATCTCCCAACTGCCGGCGCACATGCCGCAGCGTCTCGGCGTAGAATCGCCCAAGCTCGGCTTCCCGCGACCGAACGTCGGTTACCATGACGCCGAGGTAGATGATCGGGCCGGGCTGGTCCGTGGCCGCGAAGAACTGCGGCTGGATGATCCCGGCGGAGACGATCCGATCGTACTCGTGGAGCGATTCCTGAAGGGCGTACGTGAGGGAGAGCGTGGAGAGAATCGGCAGATCGAAGTGCCGCACGGCTTCTGTCACGCTGGCCAACTCCCACGCCGTACTCCTCAACGGCGTGAGGCCGAGTCCTTCGGGCAGTGCTCCGCTGATCGAGATGCTCTGGCGTTCGCCGCTTTCGGCAGCCCGCTGATTCTCGACGAGCCCCGGCAGGATCCGGTCGTGATAGGCCATGCGACGGTCGAGGGTTACCGTGTTCTCGGCGATTTCCGCGGCCAGGGCGTAGAGCGTCTCGTTGACGAGTTGGCGGTTGTCGAGGGTGGTCATCCACTGATCGAACCCGAGGGCGACGAGAACGCCGACCACGATCACCACGAACTCAAGCGCAAGACGGCCGAAGGGGATGCGATGGGTCACGCGACCTCCACCCCGTGCGTCGCCGGGGGAATCGGGAAGCCCGCTTTCGTCGTCGGCCTCGCGCGGCGGCTGCGTTTCCTTGGAACTGTCGTCCGGCATAGCTGCAAGCCTCTCGGGGGTGGACCTGGAAGCAACGGAAACCGTTTGCACGCTTGATCGTACCGCAGGTATCCTCGGGTGGCACCAGTTTCACCACAAGCAGGACGTTCGCCATGTCGCGTTGGAAGAGGGTTATCCGCGGTGTCCTCGGGATGGGGCTGACCTTCGGCGCCATCGGCGCGGCGTTCTTCTCTCTGGTTGCCCTGGTGAGTGCGGTGTTCTTCCCCGGCGCCGAGGACGAGTTGGGGTTCATGATCATCGCGGGGGCCGTCTGGGGCGTCGGGATCGGTACGAGCTTCTCGGCCATCCTGGCGATCGCGGCGCGCGGCCGCTCGCTGGAGGAGCTTTCCTACTCGCGGGTCGCCTCGGTGGGCGTGCTGGGCGGCCTCCTGCTGGCAGGACTCGTTGTGGGCGGCAGTTGGGGGGACTGGCCCAACGGGGGCGCCATCGTCCCCTTCAGCATTCTGCCACTCCTTGGTGCGGGAGGAGGCGTGGCCAGCCTGCTGATCGCCCGCAAAGCCGGGCGCGCGTTGCGCTCCGGTGACCAGACCGGGTCGCTTCTGGAAGGATGAGGGGTTTGACGCGGCCGTTGCGGTAGCCACGAGTCCGTGGTGGCGGCGGTGGCTAAGCGATTCCGTTCTCTGCCGATCACCCGCTCGATCACCTTGGATTCCGAAGTCTCCGAGGCGCACGCTGTCTATCTTGACGGATCCGCAAGGGATGGGATGATTGCTATGGCCGGGAGCAGGGTGATTTGGGGCTCGCAGTACAGGGCAAGGAATTCCGGGCCGAGATTCGATGGCTTGGCATCCGCTTTGCACCGGCCTAGGTGGGCGAGCCGGAGAGCATCCATCTGCACGACTTCGAAACTCTTGAGGAGGCCAGAGAGGTGATGGGGACCTTCATCGAGCGCTAAGACAACGGTTGGCTCCTCCAGCGGCACGGATACATTACCCTAACCCCTGCCCGCGAGCAGCTCAGCCACAAGGCACCCTGATGCCCAGCCCATCCACTCATCCATACAACCGGAACCGGCACCAATGAACTTGGAGGTCTTCGTAGTCGGGGGGATCCTCGCAGCAGCAGTGGTCCTGTTCGTGACCGAAAAGGTCCGGGTGGATCTGGTGGCGTTGATGGTGATGCTGGGGCTCGTGGTGGCAGGCATCCTCGATGGCGAGGAGGCGATCATGGGCTTCGCCAACGAAGCGGTCATCACAATCGCTTCGGTCCTGGTCCTGAGCGGAGCGCTCGCGCGGACCGGGGTCGCTCGTTTCATCGGCCAGCGGGTTCTGGCGGCATCGGGTAGTGGAGTCGGCCGTCTCACCGCGGTGATGATGGCCACGGTGGGCCTCCTGTCGGGAATCATGAACGACATCGGGATCACCGCCCTCATGCTGCCGGTGGTGCTGGACATGGCCCGCCGCATAGGGACGCCGCCATCCAAACTGCTCATGCCGCTGGCCTTCGGATCCCTGCTTGGCGGGATGACGACCTTGATCGGAACGGCGCCGAACATCCTGGTAAACGGGGCGTTGCGCGATGCCGGGCTTGAGCCGTTCGGGATGTTCTCGTTCACACCGGTCGGGTTGACGGCGCTTGCTGCAGGAATCGTCTACATGACCTTCCTGGGGCGGCGACTGTTTCCGAACCGGGATCCGAAAAAGGAATCGGCTCCGGCGGATCTGGGGGGACTCTACGGCCTGGGTGGCCTGGTCGGAATGCTGAAAGCGCCCAGGCATTCGACTCTGGCAGGCAAGACACTGCAGCAAAGCCGGTTGGGCCAGGCCCTGGGTCTGAACGTGGTCGCCGTGCAGCGAAGCGGGCAGATGATCCTCGCTCCCGGGCCGGACTTCGTTCTGAGCGGGGGAGACGAGATGGTTGTTGAAGGAACCCTGGAGCGGTTCGAAGGCTTGCGCGCATGGAAGCATCTGGAGATCGAGTCGAGAGATCGGGCTCTTGAGCGGATTACAGATGCCTCCATCGAGGTAGCGGAACTGGAGTTGGCGGAAGGTTCGCCGCTGATCGGGCAGACGGTTCGAAAGGCGAATCTGCGCCAGACTCGTGGCCTGCACGTTCTCGCGATTCTGCGGGGTGATCGGGTACATCGCACGGGATTGCGCCTGATGACTCTTGCTGCAGGCGATCGCCTGGTGGTCGCGATGAAAAGCGGGCGATTTGCCGAGCTGGCGGAGGACAAGACCTTCGGTGCGATCCATTCGGTGTCGGCAAGTGAGCTGATCTCCCACTACCAGATGGAACGCAGGATTCAAAGCGTCAGAATCTCGGAAGAATCGCTGCTGGCCGGTCAGTTGCTCGCGGAAACCCGGCTGGCCGATGCGTTCGGCCTGACGGTTGTGGGCATCCTGCGGGCTGATGAAGAGCTTCTCATGCCGGATCCGGATACAATCCTCGAGGGAGGGGACGTTCTCCTGCTCCGGGGACGAATCGAGGATCTCAGGATCCTGCGGGCGCTCCAGGAATTGACGGTGGGCGATAATCGTCCCCTGGACGTGAGCCGACTGGAATCCGACACCGTCGGCCTGGCGGAGGCTTCGCTGTCTCCACGCACGACATTTGCGGGAAGGACAATCGAGGAACTCAATTTCCGCGAAAACTACGGTGTTTCCATCCTTGCGATATGGCGGAATGGAGAAATATACCGGAGTGGGCTCCGGCAAATGAAACTGCTCCCGGGTGATGCGTTTCTGCTTTATGGCGACAGAAGCAAGCTCGCGCGCCTGGTGGAAAACCCGGACTTCCTCGTCATGACCGAAGGAGCGGCAGAGGTGGTGCGAAGCCGGAAGGCTCCAGTCAGCGCCCTGATCATGGCAGGCGTCCTGACTTCGGTGGTCTCGGGCCTTCTGCCGATTTATGTCGCGGCGCCGATCGGAGCGGTCCTGATGGTGCTGACGGGCTGCCTCAACATGGAAGAGGCCTATCGGTGCATAGAGTTGAAAGCAGTGGTCCTGATCGCGGGGATGCTCAGCCTGGGACTGGCGATGCAGGAATCCGGAACTGCCGCGCTGGTGGCCGAGACGGTGTTGGGCTCCATTGCCGGCTTTGGTCCTCTGGCCGTGGTGGCGGGACTCTTCCTGATCACCGCCCTTTCAGCTCAGGTAATGCCGACGGCGGCAGTGGCGGTACTCATGTCGCCCATTGCACTCAGCACGGCCGCCAGCGAAGGGTTCTCGCCCCAGGCTCTGATGATGACGGTGGCGATAGCGAGCTCCTGCGCCTTCATGAGCCCGGTGGGACATCCGGTGAATCTGCTGGTGATGGGGTTCGGAGGATACCGGTTCGTCGACTTCATCAAGGCGGGATTCCCGCTGTTCCTCCTGGTGTTTGCGGTGGTCTTGACCGTGCTCCCGCTCGTATGGCCGCTGGTGCCGGGAGGGTGAGGAGGGAGAGGGTTCCGGTCGCGCAACAGCTTGGTCTTGGCCGCCGGAGCAAGCAGTCCCATCCGGCCATGGGAGCAGACACCGGAAGTCCAGTATCATCCATAGGTGTCCATAGAGTCCCGTAACAGGCGGTATTCCAACGTGTTAGTCAGGGTGTCTCCTACGCTCGTCTGCCCGCTACGTCCCTTGCAATCCTGCTCCATCCCGGCTACGATTAGGGAATGAATAATGTCACCACAACCCGCACCCAGCGCCGACGAGGCAAGCCCAAGGGCCGCCATCCCCACAACCGGCTGTCGGCCGCCTTCGTGCGCTCCGCCCCGCCCGGTCGGCACTGCGACGGGAACGGGCTGTACCTCTACGTCAAGAAGACCGGGACCCGAAGCTGGATCCAACGGCTCGTCGTCCGGGGCCGCAAGCGTGAGATCGGCCTGGGCAGCGTCGTCCTCGTCTCGCTGGCCGAGGCGCGCGAGCAGGCGCTGGCCAACCGGAAGCTGGCCCGCGCGGGCGGCGATCCGGTGGCCGAGAAGCGCCGGTCCCTTGGCGTCCCCACCTTCGCCGAGGCCGCCGTGCGCGTCATCGAGCAGAAGCGCGGCGGGTGGCGCAGCGCGAAGACCCCGAGGTTGTGGACCCGCTCGCTGGAGATGTATGCCTTCGGACGACTTGGGAAGCTGCCGGTCTCCGAGATCACCAGCGCCGACGTGCTGGAAACGCTCTCTCCGATCTGGCACGCGAGGCCGAAGGTCGCCCGCTCCGTCCGGCTTCGCATCCGGGCGGTGCTGGAGTGGGCGGTCGCCATGGACTGGCGGAAGGACAACCCCTGCGACCGGCTCCTGCCGGTGCTCGGCCCCCAGCACGATGTCGTCACCCACCGGAAGGCCCTGCCTCACGGCGAGGTATCGGCGGCTATCGCGAAAGTGCGGGCGGCGAAGCCGGGGAAAGTGGACACGCTGGCGTTCGAGTTCCTGGTCCTGACGGCGGCACGGGGCGGCGAGGTCCGCGGGGCGGTGTGGAGCGAGATCGACCAAGGTGCGGGCGTGTGGACGATTCCGGCAAGCCGGACGAAGACGGCGAAGGAGCACCGGGTGCCGCTGTCCGGGCGGGCGCTGGAGGTGCTTGACGGGGCGCGGCAGCTCGGCGATGGGGCGAGTCCGATCGTGTTCGTCAACGAGCGCGGCAAGCCGCTGACCCGCAAGCGGCCGGGGCGGTTGCTCCTGAGCTGCGGGATCTCGGCGGTGCCTCATGGGTTCCGGTCCAGCTTCCGTGACTGGGCCGCCGAGAAGACCGATCACCCAAGGGAGGTCGTCGAGGCGGCGCTGGCCCATGTCGTTCAGAACAAGGTCGAGGCGGCGTACATGCGGACCGATCTGTTCGAGCGGAGGCGTCGGCTCATGGAGGACTGGGCCGAGTACCTCGCGGGCTGAGACACGGCAACGAGCCTCGAACGGGGCTCGGAGGCCATTTCGGGGCGTTCTGAAAGCATTTCGGGTATTGTACGGGCCACAGGATCGCGCAGGATCGACGAACTCAAGTCTCCGAGGGGTACGGGTAGGGTAGAATCCGGGCCGCGCGGCAGGGGGCAAGGCCGTCGTACAGGGACATGACGGGTTGCCGGTCGCTCTCATCGCCCGTGAGGCTGCCGACCGGGAGGCCGAGGAGCTTGCCACCGACGGCCCGGTCGAGCTTGTTCCGGGCGATGCCCGGGGAGGCGTGTTTGGCGGCTCCGCCGAGGGGCTGGCTCACGCTCTTAAGGTTTGTGAGCCAGCACACGCAACAAGATGTATCGGATCCACAACTCGTTGCACCCGATGAGT
>JAPPMM010000051.1 GCA_028819075.1 Gammaproteobacteria bacterium | reverse complement strand
CCGTAATTTGCTGTTATAAATCAGGTTACGACATATCTATGTGGTCCCGGTAGAACCCGGCCCCGACGATGAACTCGATGTCCTGGAAGACGGGAAGGTCGCTCGTTATCGAGACGGCGTAGCTCACCTTCGGGCTTCCCGTGTCCTCGTCTCCCTCCACCGTCGGATCATCCCAGAAATACTCGACGAATCCTCCGCCCCCCTGGGCTACGGCGATGACGTCCCTTACGAACGGCCGTCCCTGGAAGTCCGTGTTGTCCAGAACCGTCCGGCCTTCCCGCCAGGGGTCGGCGCCGTGGAAGATGACGTATCCCTGGGGAGTGAAGATGAAGAGATAGACCGGGCCGGATTTGAAGTGCCCGCCGTCCTCTCTCAGCACCGTCTTCCACTCGTTCGCGCGCTCGAACCCGACCTGCCCGACGAGCTCGGTCAACCAGCCAACCGAGCCGTCCACGAACTGCCTGAGGGTCTCCCGGTCCACCACGTCGGCGGCCGACAGCGCAGGCAGCGGGACGTCGGGGAGCGGCTCGCCGGCATGCGCGAGATCCTGGAAGTACCCGCCCACCACGACCAGATCCACGCCGGCCACCATGGAGTGGTACTGGAGTGCGTAGCTGTCCTTGCACGGGATATCGGCCGCGTCCAGCGGATCGTCCCAGCACCACTCCACGAACCCGCCTCCGGCCGCTCCCGCGGCCAGCATCTGCTCGACGACTCTGGTGCCCCGGTCGTCGACCACTCCGAGCACGTTCTTGCCGTCGAAGTGGGGGTTTTCGCCGTGGATCAATACCTGTCCGTCCAGGGTCAACAGGATCAGGTACATGTTGCCTACGTTCCAGTCACTGCCCTCCACGCGAAAATCGTTCACCAGCTGTGAACCCGCGTTGATGTCGGTGACCATGCTGAATTCGGAGGTCGCCCAGGTCACGAAGCCTCGGAGCGTCTCGCGGTCCACCACCTGGCCGGCGGTGACTTTCGGCACCTGCGCGTGGGCCTGGCGCGGACCGGGAAACGTGGCGGCCAGGACCACCAGCGCGGTCATGAACAGGTGCTGCGGGGTTCGCATGACGGCCTCCCGTACCGGAGGAACACGAAACGGGCGTTTGCGACAAAAGTATGCCATAATGGCGACAAAACAGCAATAAATTTGCCCCAATACGCGGTGCGCTACGCCTTAAGAACGGAGTGCGCTACGGCGTCAAGCGATGCGGAAGCGGCGATCCTGCACTGGATCCGCCGGGCGTGACGCGGCTTGCAGGCGCCGCATGAGGACGCGGGGCATGACGGATTGGATGGGTTGTATCCGGCGGTGCGCCGGCACTTCCGCCCACCCTAACTGAAGAACGGGTTCTCGCCTGCCTGGTGGTCCGTGACGTCGTGGATCGCGGTGACCTCGGGAACGGACTGGTGGATCATCCGTTCCACGCCCTGACGCAGCGTCAGGCGCGACATCGCGCATCCCTGGCACCCGCCCATCATCTCCAGATAGATCTCGGTGTCCTGGACGTCCACAAGCCGGATCTCGCCGCCATGAGCCGCGATGGAAGGATTCACCTGGCTGTTCAGAAGGTCGGTGACGCGCTCGGCGATCGGGCCCGTGGGTGCGCCGGCGCCCCGGCCGTCGGTCTCAGGCGCGGTCTTCACCTCGAAACCGCTCTGGTTCAGCTCGTCGATGAAGTCGACTGTTGCGCCCTTCAGGCGGGGGGCGCTGGTGCTGTCGACGAACACCGTGAACCCGCCTCCGTCCACCGTGACGTCGTCGTCGCCGAGGTCGGCGCTGCCCACCAATGTCAGCTCGAAACTGGGCGCGACGGGACTTCCGTCCATCTTCACCCGCAACGCCTGCTCTCCGTCGGGCTCGTCTCCCATGAACGAGAGCACCATTTCGCGGGCTTTGTCCGTGAAGGTCAACATCGTATTCGGCATCCTTGCGTGCAGGGCCTTGCGGCTCCGTGTTCCCCCGAGGGTGAGACCGACCGCGCATCCGGAGGAGACCCGCGCGGGTCCGACGTGTTCCGGCATCCTGCGGCCAACTCCGAAATATGGCCCGGGCTCCGGTGGAAGCAACAGGCCCGTCGGTTGCTGGCCCGCCGCGCCTTGCCGATATTCCGGCCCGAACCCGCTGGCGGCTTTCCGGCGGATCGTCCGACGTCGGCGGCGTGAACGTCTCTCATACAGCATGATACAACAGGGTACAAACTGCTATGTCTCAACTGGATAGCATGGACAAGCTCGTCTCGCTGACCAAGCGTCGCGGGTACGTCTTCCAGTCCTCAGAGATCTACGGCGGCACCGGATCGGTGTGGGACTACGGTCCGCTGGGCATCGAACTGAAGCGCAACATCAAGGAGGCCTGGTGGAGCGCGATGGTGCACCAGCGCGACGACGTCGAGGGGATCGAGGCGGCCATCCTCATGCATCCGCGCGTGTGGGAAGCGTCGGGGCACGTGGACGGCTTCACCGATCCGCTGGTCGAGTGCAAGGTGTGCAAGAAGCGCTTTCGCGCCGACGAGCTGGAGGGTGAGCGCTGCGGCCGGAAGCCGAGCAAGGCGCCGGGCGCCTTCAAGGCCTGCGAGCTCGGCGAGCCCAGGCTGTTCAACCTCATGTTCAAGACCTTCATGGGACCGGTGGAGGAGGCCGCGGCCACCGTCTACCTGCGTCCCGAGACGGCGCAGGGGTCCTACGTCAACTTCCTCAACGTGCAGACCACCGCGCGCCAGAAGGTCCCCTTCGGCGTGGCCCAGATCGGCAAGGCGTTCCGGAACGAGATCACGCCCGGGAACTTCATCTTCCGCACCCGCGAGTTCGAGCAGGCCGAGATGCAGTTCTTCGTCACCCCGGGGACCGACGAGGAGTGGTTCGAGCACTGGCGCGATGCGCGCATGGACTTCCATACGGGGACGCTGGGGATCCGCGCCGAATCGCTTCGCTTCAGCGAGCACGGCCCCGACGAGCTGGCGCACTACGCGAAGCGGGCGGTGGACATCCAGTACGAGTTTCCCATCGGATGGAAGGAGCTGGAGGGCATCCACAACCGCACCGACTTCGACCTGGGCCGGCACCAGCAGTACTCGGGCAAGAAGATGCGCTACGTGGAGCCCGGGGGCGGGGGACGCTACATCCCCTACGTCGTCGAGACCGCCGCGGGCGTCGACCGCATGCTGCTGATGGTGCTTTCGGACGCGTATTACGAGCAGGATATGGGCCGTGACCGGCGCACCGTGCTCGGCATCCACCCGCGCCTGGCGCCCGTGAAGGCGGCGATCTTCCCGCTGGTGCGCAAGGACGGCCTGCCCGAGATCGCGACCCGGCTGCACGACGCCTTCAAGGCCGCGGCCGTCCCCAGCTTCTACGACGCGGCCGGGTCCATCGGACGCCGCTACCGCCGCCAGGACGAGGCGGGCACCCCCTGGTGCATCACCGTGGACGGCCGGACCAACGAGGATGGAACCGTCACCGTGCGCGACCGCGACACCCTGGAGCAGGTGCGCGTGAACGCGGACGGCGTGATAGACTACCTGCGGGAACGGCTCGCGCGCTGAGGCGCCGGTGAAGCCGAGGGAGCGCGGATCCGGGACCCACGTCCGATTCGCGGGGACCATCGCCGGAACACGGGAGAATAGTTGATGGCATCCAGGTCAGAGGTTTTCAGCTCGCGCTGGGGCATGCTGCTGGCGATGCTGGGGATGGCGGTCGGCACCGGAAACATCTGGCGTTTCCCGCGCATCGCGGCCTCCAACGGGGGTGGCAACTTCCTGGTCGCATGGGTGTGCTTCCTGCTCCTCTGGTCGGTGCCGCTTCTCATCCTCGAGTTCGGGATGGGGAAGGGCGTGCGCAAGGGGCCGATCGGCGCGTTCGCCACCACCCTCGGGCCGAAATTCGGCTGGATGGGCGCGTGGGTCGCGTGGGTCGCGACCGCGATCATGTTCTACTACAGCGTGGTCATGGGCTGGACGCTGCGCTTTCTGTGGGCCTCGATCACGCGCGAGATCCCCACCGAAGTGCCGGACGCCTTCTGGAACTCCTTCGCCGCGACGCCCTCGGCGATGATCACGCACGCCATCGCCCTGGGCATGGGCGTGTTCGTGGTGTCCAGGGGGGTGAAGGGCATCGAGACCGCCGCCCGCTTCCTGATCCCCAGCCTCATCATCCTGGTGGTCGTGCTGGCCATCCGGGCCGTCACGCTGCCGGGCGCCTCCGCCGGCCTCGCGTTCCTCTTCACCCCGAACTTCAGCGAACTGGCCGACTATCGCATCTGGCTCGAGGCGCTGACCCAGAACGCGTGGGATACGGGCGCGGGGTGGGGCCTGGTGCTCACGTACGCCATCTACATGCGAAAACGGGAAGACACCGCGCTCAACGCCTTCGTCATCGGCTTCGGCAACAACTCGATGTCGCTGCTGGCGGGGATCATGGTGCTGTGCACGGTCTTCTCGGTGATGCCGGACGCGGCCAGCCAGATCGTCGGGGCGGGGAACGAGGGCATCACCTTCATCTGGGTGCCGCAGCTCTTCGCGCTCATGCCGGGCGGCCAGTTCTTCATGATCCTTTTCTTCATGGCGCTGGTGTTCGCGGCGTGGACGAGCCTGGTGGCCATGATCGAACTCGCCAGCCGGGTCCTGCGCGACGCAGGGATCGAGCGCAAGCGCGCGGTGGGCATCGTCGGCATCGCGGCGCTGGTGTGCGGAATCCCGAGCGCGCTCAACATGGATTTCTTCCACAACCAGGACTGGGTCTGGGGCGTGGGGCTCATGCTCTCGGGCTTCTTCTTCGCCTTCGCCGTGCTGCGCTACGGGGTGACCGAGTGGCGCCGCAAGTTCATCAACACGGGTGATTCCGACATCCACATCGGAGCCTGGTGGGACTGGGCGATCCGGCTCGTGATCGTCGAGGCCGTGGTGCTCATGGTATGGTTCCTGTGGAGCGCCCGGGGCGAGAGCTTCGCGGAGACCTGGACGCTGTTCAGTCCGTACAACGTCGGGAGCGTGGTCATTCAGGCGGCGGTGGCGATCCTCATCCTGTGGATGCTCAACAGGCTGATCACACGGGCGACCCTGGAGGGGAGCGGCGGCCCGGCCGGTTGACGACGGGCGGGCCGATGGTTGTCCGGGTACGGCAAGGTGATGAGGTTTCGCGAGTTCGAGAGGGCCGCGCGGCGCGCCTTTGGCGAGATTCCGGAAGAGTACACGAGCGGGCTGGACGGGCTCTCGGTGCGCCAGGAGGCGCTCCCGCATCCGGTGTTCCCGGACATCTACACGCTGGGCATGTGCTCGACGGAGTCGTATCCGTCGGATTGGCAGGGGCCCGAGACCACGCGCTCGGTGGTGGCCCTCTACTACGGCTCGTTCCGCGAGCTGTCCCGGCTCGATCCCGGCTTCGACTGGGAGGGCGAGCTGTGGGAGACCCTCACCCACGAGGTGCGGCACCACCTCGAGTCGCTCGCGGACCAGGATGAACTCGGCGGCGTCGACTACGCCATGGAGGAGTCGTTCAAGCGGAGCGAAGGGCTCGATTTCGATCCCTGCTACTATCAGTCGGGGAATGAGATTGCCCCCGGTGTCTTCCGCGTCGAGACCGATTTCTTCATCGAGCAGGAGTGGACGGAAGAGCGGCTTGCGCGGGCCGGTGAGGTGCGTTTCGACTGGCGCGGCGAGGGTTTTCGCATCGATGCGCCCGAGCGGCTCGGGGATGCGCACTTCGTCTGGATCGACGGTGTCGATTGCGGGCCGGGAGAGCTTCAGCTTGTGCTGGTGCGCAAGCGAAGATGGTGGGAGGCGTTCCTGAAGCGGCCCGCGGAGGAGCTGTGGGAGTCGGAGGCGGTCGGCCGCCGGACGGGAGGCGCTTCCGCGCCGGTCCCGGATCCCGGCAGGCCCGCTGATCCGCGATGAGGATTCACGACCGCTACGCCCGCGTCACTCCGTACGAGATGGCCCTCCCGGGCCGGGCCTTCGCGGAGGAGCGCTTCGAGCTGATCCGGGACGAGGCGGACCGGCGGGGCGTGGACATCTGGGACCCGGGCGCCTTCAGCATGCTCGAACAGTCGCGGCGCGCGATCGGCGACATCCGTGTCGAGGACGACAACCCGGTCCTGTTCGTGCAATACGGCGTCATCCTCTTTCATGCCTTCCATTTCTGGAGCGCCGGGGAGCACCTGTACCTCCTCGGGAACGAAGCCGCCCACCAGGTGACGCGCGCCGGCCTGCGCTCCGGGCCGAACGACTGGGACTTCGCGGCGCCCTCCCGGGCCGGATACGTGCAGTTGCCGCACTACCTGTTCTGGGCGCGTCCCGAGGCCGGCGGCCCTGCGGAGGCGCTCGACGGCTTCTTCTGGGTGCTCACCCCCGCTCATCGCCTGCACCTCATGGTGGCGAGCGGAATGCGGGCGGACCGTCCCGGGCTGGGGGTCATGCCCGTCCCGGAGATACCCGGGGAGGAGGCGAGCCGGTGGGCTGCCGCGAACGTGCGCGAGCGGGGCGACGACTTCGCGAGTACCTTGCCGGGCGGCGAGGACCTGTGCTCGATCGAGACGCTCGGCGAGGTGGTGAAGCTCGCGGGGCGACTCTTCTGGCAGCTGGAGCGGGGATCGCTGCGCGCCGGTGCACCCACGAAGGGTGGTGACGGCGGCTCCGGCCCGTCGGAGCGGGACGCCGACCCGGCAACGTCCAGCCGCGCGCCCCTTGCGAGCACCTTGCCCTGGCGACCGATCATAACCGCGGAGGCGCCATGAGAGAGTCGGTCAAGGCGAGGAAGGAGCGGGCCGCGCGCATCTACGACCTGCTTGTCGAGTGCTACCCGGACGCGCACTGCGCCCTCCACCACCGCAATCCCTACGAGCTGGCGGTCGCGACCATCCTCTCGGCGCAATGCACCGACGAGCGGGTGAACAAGGTGACGCCCGCCCTGTTCGAGCGCTATCCGGAGGCGCTGGACCTGGCCGGCGCGCGCCAGGGCGAGCTCGAGCAGCTCATCCACTCCACCGGCTTCTTCCGCAACAAGGCGAAGAATCTGATCGGCATGGCGACGGCGGTTGCCGAAAAGCACGGAAACGAGCTGCCGCGCAACATGAAGGAGCTGATGGCGCTGCCGGGCATAGGCCGCAAGACCGCCAACGTCATCCTCGGCAACGCCTTCGGCATCGACGAGGGGGTGGTCGTGGATACGCACGTGAAGCGCCTCGCGAACCGGATGAGCTTCACCCGCTATCCGGATCCCGTGCGCATCGAGCGCGACCTCATGAAGCTCTTCCCGCGCGAGCGCTGGACACTGCTCGCACATCTCCTGATCTTCCACGGCCGCCAGGTGTGCGCGGCCCGAAAACCCCGCTGCGAGGAGTGCGCGCTTTCGCGCCTGTGCCCTTCGTCGAGCGTGTGAACCCACCCAACCAAGGACGACGCCCGATGCCCAGCCGCCAGGACGCGCTGGCCCTGCTGCACGAATGGGTCGACAACGAGGGGCTCAGGAAGCACATGTACGCGGTCGAGGCCGCCGTGCGCTTCTACGCCCGCAAGTACGGAGCCGACGAGGAGACCTGGGGCCTGGCCGGCCTCCTGCACGACCTGGACTGGGAGAAGCACCCGGACGAGCACCCGCACCGCGGGGTCGCGCGCCTGCGCGAGGACGGCTACCCGGAGGAGGTCATCCACGCCGTGCTGGCGCACGGGTATCCGGACCTCACGGACGTTCCGCCGGAGACCGACCTCGACAAGGTCCTGTGCGCCTGCGACGAGCTGAGCGGGCTGGTGTACGCATGCTGCCTGGTGCGTCCCAACGGCATCGACGACCTGAAACCCAAGTCGGTGGCCAAGAAGCTGAAGGACAAGTCCTTCGCCGCCGGGGTGCACCGCGGGGAAGTGGCGCGCGGGGTCGAACTCATCGGCATTCCGCGGCCCCAGCACATCCAGAACGTCATCGACGGCATGCGGACGGTCGCCGACGTGCTGGAGGTGCGCGCCGAGGACCTGGCGGCACGCAGGCGCGCGAAACAGAGAGCCGGTTGAGCTCTCGCCGCTCGCTTCCGTCCGGGCCCGCGGTCATCGGCGTCGCCCCGGCTGAGCGCGCGATCGCCGGGTTGCTTCCGCCTGGGTGCCCGGTCAGTTTACGGGGACCCGATCTCACCCCTACCCCCTCGCTGGAGCCCACTCTTTGACGACGGCTACCTGGGTCACGATGATCGTGATCGGCGCGTTCGTTTGGGGCGGCTTCGCCCTGGTGCTCTCCAAGGCCGTGCGCACGGAATCGGAGAAATCAGAAGCCGAACGTGCCTAAGCGGACCGACCTCGAAAACATCCTCATCCTGGGATCCGGGCCGATCGTCATCGGCCAGGCCTGCGAATTCGACTACTCCGGGACGCAGGCGGTCCGCGCGCTGAGGGAAGAGGGCTACCGGGTCGTGCTGGTCAACTCCAATCCGGCGACCATCATGACCGACCCGGAGCTGGCCGACCGCACCTACATCGAGCCCCTCACCGCCGAGTGGGTGGAGCGGGTCATCGAGCGCGAGCGCCCCGACGCGCTGCTCCCCACCATGGGCGGCCAGACCGCGATCAATATCGCGATGGAACTGGAGCAGGCGGGCGTGCTCGAGCGCTACGGCGTCGAGCTGATCGGCGCCAACGCCCGCTCCATCTCCATGTGCGAGGACCGCGAGGAGTTCACGCTGGCCATGCGCCGCATCGGGCTGGAGGTGCCCGCGGGCGGAGTGGCCGGTTCCATGGAGCAGGCGCGCGCCCTGGTGGCCGGGACCGGCTATCCGGCGATCATCCGTCCCGGCTTCACCCTGGGCGGCACCGGCGGCGGCATCGCCTACAACGCCGAGGAGTTCGACGACCTGGTGCGACGGGGGCTGGACGCCTCGCCCATCACCCAGGTCCTCATCGACCGCAGCGTGATCGGGTGGAAGGAGTACGAGCTGGAGGTGGTGCGCGACGCCTCCGACAACGTGATCGTGGTGTGCTCGATCGAGAACTTCGATCCGATGGGAATCCACACCGGCGACTCGATCACGGTGGCTCCCGCCCAGACTCTCGCCGACGTGGAATACCAGACGATGCGCGACGCCGCCATCGCCGTCATCCGCGAAATCGGCGTCGAGGCCGGGGGCTGCAACATTCAGTTCGCGGTGAATCCGGAGGATGGCGAACTGCTCGTGGTGGAGATGAATCCGCGGGTCTCGCGCTCCTCCGCGCTCGCCTCCAAGGCCACCGGTTTTCCCATCGCGCGCGTGGGCGCCAAGCTCGCGGTGGGCTTCGTGCTCTCGGAGCTTCCCAACGACATCACCCGCACCACGCCCGCCTCCTTCGAGCCGGTGCTCGACTACGTGGTGACCAAGTTCCCCCGCTTCGCCTTCGAGAAGTTTCCGGAGACGGACGGCGTGCTCGGGGTGCAGATGCAGGCCGTCGGCGAAACCATGGCCATCGGGCGCACCTTCCTGGCGTCGTGGCAGAAGGGGCTGCGGGGGCTGGAGGTCGGGCGTGCCGGATGGACCGCGGGCAAGTCTCTGGCCGACGACGGGCTGGAGAGCGACGACCGCGCGAGCCTGCTGGCGGCGCTGCGCATCCCCACGGCGGAGCGTCCGTTCCAGTTGAGGCGTGCGCTCGAAGCGGTGCTGCGGGGCGGGGAAGGGGCCGCAACCGAGCCGCCCCTGACCCTTGGCGATGTCCATCGCGCCACCGGCATCGACCCCTGGTTCCTCGACCAGTTGATGCAGGTGATCGAAGACGAGCAGGAATACGCGAGCGTCACCCGGGTGACGCCGGCCCATCTGCGGGCGATGAAGCGGGACGGCTTCTCGGACCGGCAGCTGGCCGCCCTTCGCGGCGAGACCGAGGCGCAGGTGCGGGCGCGCCGGCACGCCCTGGGCATTCGGCCGACCTACAACGTGGTGGACACCTGCGCGGGCGAGTTCCCGGCCGCGACGCCCTACTACTACTCGTCGTACGAGGACGAGGACGAGTCCGACCCGACGGATCGCGACAAGGTCCTCATCCTCGGGAGCGGCCCGAACCGCATCGGCCAGGGGATCGAGTTCGACTACTGCTGCGTCCAGGCGGTGCTCGCGCTGCGCGAGGCCGGCTACGAGACCATCATGGTCAACTCCAACCCGGAAACCGTCTCCACCGACTTCGACGTCTCCGACAAGCTCTACTTCGAGCCGCTGACGCTGGAGGACGTGCTGGAGATCGTCGAGCGCGAGAAGCCGATCGGCGTCGTGGTGCAGTTGGGCGGCCAGACCCCGCTCTCGCTGGCGAAGGGACTGGCCGAGGCGGGCGCCCCCATCCTGGGCACGCCGGTCGACGCCATCGACCGGGCCGAGGACCGCGAGCGCTTCGAGCGCCTGTGCCGCCGGATCGGCGCGGCCGTGCCGCCCAACGGGGTGGCCATCAGCGTCGAGGAGGCGGTGGAGGTCGGGCGCCGGGTGGGCTACCCGGTGCTGGTGCGGCCGAGCTACGTCCTTGGCGGACGGGCGATGCACATCGTGTACGACGAAGCCTCGCTCTGCAGCTACTTCGTCCGGGCGATGGAGGCGGCGCCGGAGCACCCGGTTCTGATCGACCGTTTCCTGGAGGACGCCTTCGAGGCGGACGTGGACGCGCTTTCGGACGGCACCGACGTCGTGATCGGCGGCATCATGCAGCACATCGAGGAAGCCGGCATCCACTCCGGGGATTCCGCCTGCGTGCTGCCCCCGTACCTGCTGACAGGCGCCGAGCTCGAGGAGATGCGCGAGCTCACCCGGCGCTTCGCGCTGGAGCTGGGCGTGATCGGGGTCATGAACGTGCAGTACGCCATCCGCGACGGGCGGGTCTACGTGCTGGAGGTGAACCCGCGCGCTTCGCGCACGGTGCCGTTCGTGGGGAAGGCCACCGGGGTCCCGCTGGCGCGCCTGGCTGCGCGCGTGATGGCGGGCGAGCGGCTCGCCGACCTGAACGTGCCCGGAGAGCCTTCGGTTCCCGGGGTGGCGGTGAAGGAGGCCGTGTTCCCCTTCAACCGCTTCGACGTCGATGTCCTGCTCGGGCCGGAGATGCGCTCGACCGGAGAGGTGATGGGCTTCGACGACTCGTTCGGGATGGCCTTCGCCAAGGCGCAGACCTCTGCCGGCAACCATCTGCCCGAGGGCGGCGGCACGGTGATCATCACCGTCAACGACTCCGACAAGCCGACCGTGACCCCGCTTGCTCGCCGCTTCCACGACCTGGGATTCCGCATCCTGGCCACCGCGGGCACCTGCGCGTACCTGAACCGGCTGGGCGTGCCCGCCGAGCGGATCTTCAAGGTGAACGAAGGCCGCCCCGACATCGTGGACATGATCGTGAGCGGCAGGGCCCAGTTGCTGGTGAACACCCCCCTGGGCAAGAAGTCGCAGTACGACGACTTCAGGATGCGGCGGGCCGCCATCACCAACGGCGTTCCGTACCTCACCACCATGTCGGCGATGACCGCGGCGTGCGATGCCGTGATCGCGCTGCGGTCGCGCGCACCGGAGGTGAGGAGCCTGCAGGACCGCCTGGCGCCATCCGGCAACGGCAACGGGCCAGCGGCGCCGCCCGCCGCGTCCGCCGACCTGGTCGCGGCCGGTCAGGACGCGGCCGGCTGATGGCTGACGGTCCACCCACCGCCTTCTACCTGCATCCCGACGCCCCTCTGCACGACACCGGGTGGGGCCACCCCGAGCATCAGGGCCGCCTGCGCGCCCTGGCGTCGACGGTGGGCCGCAGCCTGCTCACCCTCCACGACCGGGTGGAACAGCGCGACGCGCGCCCTGCCACCGAGGAGGAGCTGCTCCGCGTGCACACCCGCGACCACGTGGAACGGGTCCGGCGGGCGGTGGCGCGCTCGCGCGAGGAGGGGCTGGTGCGGCTGGACCCGGACACGGTGGTCTCGCCCGCCTCATGGGGTGCGGCGACCGGGAGTGCAGGCGCGGCGATCGCGGCGGCCGAGGCGGTCGCCACCGGCATGGCCCGGGCCGCCTTCGTGGCCAGCCGCCCGCCCGGCCATCACGCCACCGCGGACCGCGCCATGGGCTTCTGCCTGTTCAACCACGTGGCCGTCGCGGCCCGCCACCTGCAGGCCCGCGGGCTGGCCGAGCGGGTGCTGATCGTCGACTGGGACGTCCACCACGGCAACGGCACCCAGGACATCTTCTACGAGGACGCGACGGTCTTCTACCTGTCGCTGCACCAGTCTCCCCACTACCCGGGCACGGGCGCCTTCCACGAGCGGGGCAGCGGGGCCGGCCTGGGCGCCACGCTCAACCTGCCCCTCCGCGCAGGCACCGCCCGGGCGACCTGGTGCGAGGTGTTCGACGAGGCGCTGGCGAAGGTCATGGCCGGCTTCGTGCCCGACTTCGTCCTGATCTCGTCTGGCTTTGACGCCATGGCCGGCGATCCGCTGGGCGGCATGCTGCTCGAGCCCGAGGATTTCCACCATATGACGCGGCGGGTCATGGATCTGGCCGCCGAGCACGCCGGCGGCCGGGTCGTGGCGCTGCTCGAGGGAGGCTACGACCCGGTACGCACGGGAGATGGGGCGGTCGCGGTTATTCAGGGGTTGGCGGGCCTGGAAATGCGATGATGCCGCCTGCTCTTGTTGAATCGCTTGCGGGCGGCTCCTACTATTCGCGGCCCGCAGAACCCGGCCGGACGTCATCCCCCGCGGGAGGATACCCGCGCCTCAGCTCACCCCCCGACGGGAGGACCCCTTGGCCGACAGCCCCCTTCTGACCCGCGAGGGCGTCGAACAGGTGCAGGCGGCGCTCGCCGACATGAGGCTGCACGGCTGGCTGCTCTTCGAGTTCCACGGCCAGAACCCCATCGCGGCCTCCATGGTCGGCCTTGGCTGGAACACGCGCCGCTCCTTCACGCTCGTCCCCGACCGCGGCGATCCGGTGGCGCTGATTCACGCCATCGAGGGCTCGTCGTGGCGGCACTGGCCCTGGCGCAAGCGCGTCTATTCGTCGTGGCGCGAGATGGAGTCGGCGCTCGCCGATCTGGTGCGCGGCCGCCCGCGGCTCGCCATCGAAACCTCCCCGGGCTCGGCCATCCCGTACCTGGACCGGGTCCCCGGGGGGATGATGGAGCTGCTTCGGGCCGTGGGTGTGGATGCGGTAAGCTCGGGCGATCTGGTGTCGCTCTTTCATTCGCGATGGACGGCCGGGCAGCTGGCCACCCACCGCCACTCCGCCACGGTGACGGCCCGCGTCGCGCGCGAGGCTTTCGAGCGCGCCGCCGCCGCCGTGGAGGCCGGGGAGCCCACCACCGAGGGCGCGCTCTCGGACTGGATCCGCGCCCGCCTGGGCGCCGGCGGCCTCACCGAGGAGGTCGACTGCATCGTCGCCATCGGCCCGCGCGCCGCCGACCCCCACTACGCGCCCGTGGGCCAGGGCGAGCCGATCCGGCGTGGCGATCTCCTGCTCATCGACCTGTGGGGCAAGCCGACGGCCGAAGACATCCCCGCCGACCAGACCTGGATGGGCTACCTGGGCGCCAGGCTCCCGCGCCGCACGCGCAAGATCTGGGAGGCGGTGCGCGATGCCCGCGACGCCGCGATCGAGTTTCTGCGCGAACGCACGGCCGCGGGCGACGAGGTGTGCGGCTACGAGGTGGACGACGTCTGCCGCCAGCTCATCCGCACACGCGGATACGGGCGCCATTTCGTACACCGCACCGGGCACTCCATCGACGTCGATCTCCACGGCAGCGGCCCCAACATCGACAATCTGGAGACGCGCGACACCCGCCTGCTGCTCCCGGGGATCGGCTTCTCCATTGAACCGGGCATCTACGTGCCCGACGACATCGGTGTGCGCAGCGAAGTGGACGTTCATCTCGGCGAGGATG
Source organism: Gammaproteobacteria bacterium (assembly GCA_028819075.1). Taxonomy (NCBI): domain Bacteria; kingdom Pseudomonadati; phylum Pseudomonadota; class Gammaproteobacteria; species Gammaproteobacteria bacterium. The sequence goes on along the minus strand of JAPPMM010000051.1, from coordinate 66,487 downwards.
GACCCGAGGTGACCACGCCCGATCCCCAGGAGGAGGTCTTCCTCCTGCTCGACCGCTGACGGGCCGAAACGGCTCCGCGCGCCGCCGGTAGTGCCGTCCCGCGTCGAAGTCGCGCTCCCGCTTCCCGTCGACCAGACCTTTACTTACGCCCTGGCTGCGGACGGGCTCCGGCCGGCGCCGGGCACCCGCGTGCTGGTGCCCTTCCACAGGGCCAAGCGGGTCGGATGGGTGGTCGGTCCGGGACGCCCCGGGTCCGGGAAGCTGCGCCTGCGCCGCATCTCGAAAATTCTCGAAGAGGAGCCGTCGCTGCCGCCGGGGCTCCTCGAGCTCGCCCGCTGGATGGCCGCGTACTACATCGCTCCCCTGGGGCTTGTCCTGCGAGCGGCCCTCCCCTCGCTGCTCTGTGGGACGGGCCGGGGGCCGGGGACGATGGCGCGCACCCGGAAGGTCGCGCACATCGCGCGCTGGCTGGAGTCGCTCGCCGAGCGGGACGACGCTTTCGCGCGCGCCCCGCGCCAGAAGGCCGCCTACGAGTTTCTGGAGCGCGCCGCCGGATCGATGGCGCTCGCCTCGCTCCTCGACCAGGGCATCGGCCGGGGCGTGGTGAAGGCTCTGGAGAAGAAGGGCATCGTCGAGGTCCGCGACCAGGAGGTCGTACGCGACCCGTTCGCGTCCACCGGTCCGGAGCCGCCTCCCGACCTGACGCCCAATCCCGCCCAGGCGGCCGCGCTGAGGCGGCTCCTGTCCGCGCTGGACGCTCCGGCGCCGCGACCCGTCCTGCTCCACGGCGTCACCGCGTCCGGCAAGACCCTGGTCTACATCGAGTTCCTGAAGGAGGTCGTGGACGCGCGCGCCCGGTCGGCCATCGTGCTCGTGCCGGAGATCTCGCTCACGCCCCAGACCGTGACCCGCTTTCGCGCGCACTTCGGCGACCGCGTCGCGGTGCTTCATTCGGGGCTCTCCGACGGGGAGCGCTACGACGCCTGGCGACAACTGCGCTCGGGGGTCCGTCGCATCGCCATCGGCGCCCGCTCGGCCATCTTCGCGCCCGTCCCCCACCTGGGCGCCATCATCGTGGATGAGGAGCACGAAGGCAGCTACAAGCAGTCCGACGCCCCCAGGTACCATGCCCGCGACGTGGCCATCATGCGTGCCCGCCAGGATGGCGCGTTGTGCCTGCTGGGCAGCGCGACCCCGTCGCTCGAGAGCTGGTCGAACCAGATCGGCGGCAAGTTCGAGCTGCTGCGGCTTCCCGAGCGTGCCACCGGGGGCTCGCTGCCCCCCGTGCGCGTCGTGGATCTTCGCGAACCCCCTTCCGCATCCGCCTCGAACCCGCGCAACGGCGGCCGGCCCGCGCGCGCCTCGACCACCGGGCGCACCGTGCTCTCGCCCGAGCTGACCGGCGCCATCGGCCTCCGCCTGGAACGCGGCGAGCAGTCAATTCTGCTGCTCAACCGCCGCGGGTACTCGAACTTCTTCCAGTGCCGGGAATGCGGGGAGGTGCCGGTATGCGCGGACTGCTCGGTCTCGCTCACCTTCCACCGCGCCACCGGGCGGCTGCTTTGCCATCACTGCCGCTACGAGGAGCGCGTGCCCGACCGCTGCCGCCGCTGCGAATCCCGCGCGCTCTCACGCCGGGGCCTCGGCACCGAGCAGGTGGAGCGCGTCGTAACCGAGTCCTTCCCCCGGGCCCGGGTCGCGCGCATGGACGTGGACACGACCGCGCGCAAGTGGGCGCACAGCGAGATCCTGGGGCGCGTGGGCCGCGGCGAGGTCGACATCCTGCTCGGGACGCAGATGATCGCCAAGGGCCTCGACTACCCGCGTGTGACGCTGGTCGGGGTGGTGGATGCCGATGTCGGCCTGCACCTGCCGGACTTCCGCGCCAGCGAGCGGACCTTCCAGCTGCTGAGCCAGGTTGCGGGCCGGGCGGGGCGGGGCACCCTGGGCGGCGATGTCGTGATCCAGACCCGCATGCCCGGCCACTATGCCATCAGGACGGCGCGCGAACACGACTACGAAGCGTTCGCCGAGCGCGAGCTGACCGAACGCACGGGACCCGGCTATCCGCCGCACGCGCGCCTGGTCAACGTGATCGTGACCAGCCCCGATCCCGACACCGCCGCGACCGCGGCCGAGGAGGCGGCCACCTGGGTGGAGCGCCGGCTGCGCGGCACACGGGTCGAACTCACCGGCCCGGCTCCCGCGCCCATCGAGCGCCTGCAGAGCCGGTGGCGCTGGCACTTCCTGCTGCGCAGCCCGTCCGCGCGCGCCCTGGGAACGCTCACCCGAGCCTTCTCGACGGGCTTCCGTCCCCCCTCCGACGCGCGGGTTCTGATCGACCGCGATCCGATGGCGCTGTTGTAGCAGAAGCGCTGCGCCGACGATTCGCGCGCAGGCGGGCCCGGCGGCTCATGCCGCAGTTGCTCCGCCTCCCGATCCCCGATAGTTTGCGGCGCTGATCGGTCCGGCCGTGGGAGTGGGCCGTCATCCGCCACCTGCGCAGTCAGGTAGCCGGCCGCGTCCCGGGAAACGCCGGAGCCGGGCCGGCGGCGGTCAGGGAAGGTCCCGCAACCCCGGATTCGCGATGAGCTGCCTCGCGCTGAACGCCTCCTACGAGCCACTGACCATCGTCCCCGCGCGGCGCGCAGTGCGCCTGGTGCTGGACGCGAAGGCGGAGATCCTCGAGGCGGAAGACGCGCGCGCGTTCCGCTCGGAGCACCGCAACATCCCGTTCCCCGCGGTCATCCGCCTCGTACGCTTCGTGCACGTGCCGCGGCGCTTCCGCCGGCAGGTCACCAACACCTTCATGTTCGCGCGCGACGACTATTGCTGTCAGTACTGCGGCCGCCACCGCGATCGGTTGCGGCCGCGCGAGTTCCTGACCCGCGACCATATCCTGCCGATCTCCCGTGGCGGGAGCAATCAGTGGACGAACGTGGTTTCGGCGTGCTCGCCCTGCAACAACCGCAAGGGCAACAAGACGCCCGCGGAGGCCGGCATGCGTCTGCTCTCCATCCCCGCCGAGCCCAACCACGTCCATCTGGTCTGGGCTGTGCGCAGCGTTACCCCGGTTCAGGCCAAGTACGTGCGCATGTTCTACGGAGACGAGGTCCTGAAGGCGCTCTCCCTGTCGACCGTGCGGTCGACCGGCAGCGCGTGAAACCGCCGTCGCCACCGGACGGGCCCGGCGGCGCCGGGCCGGACCGCCCTCCGTCCGCCGAACCGCCGTCATCCTCACCGGCTCGACCCGGGATTCCACCTCCCGCCCGTCCCGCCCCTCCGCCCGCGGACCGGCCGGACCCGCCTCGACCAGCGCCCCCCGGGGCGCCCGCCTCTCCGGCCCGTCAGAAGCCGCCTCCGTCCGCCCGCCCTTCCTCGCCGCCGTCCGCGCGACCGCCGGCTCCGCCGCCCGAGCGCTCCGGAGCCCCGCCGCCACCCGCGTCCGGGTCGCCACCTCCCCCGGCTCGCCTGAAGCCCGCGCGCGGCACGCCTCGGCCGGCCGCGCCGGCACGCGGGCGTCCCTCGCGTCGTGGCGAGCCTCCTGAAGAAGCAACCGTCCGGTCGGCACCTGCGTCAATCGAGTGGGGATTCTCCGACGCCGAGGGAACGGCCTGGATCGCGCGCGTGGCGGGGACCGCGCGAAGCGGCGTCATCGCCGATTCGGGCGCCGCGCTCATGCTGGTGCGGTTCTTTCGCGCCGGGAACGAGGCGGAGAAGCCGCGCGGCGAGTTTCTGACGGCCGCCCGGGATCTTGGGGGACTCTTCCCCGACGAATGGCAGGCGCTGCTGGCGGAGGCCACCCGCGAGTGGCCCCGGTCCGGCAAGACCAGGCGGAAACGCCGAAGCCGGCTACGACGTCGGCGCTAGCAGTCCGTGGGCTGCCAGCCATTCAACAACGTTCGATGTCCACGTGTCATTCTCGTTGAGGCGACGATCACTTGGATGACGCGACGCTGGTTGCACTGGCCCGGTCGGGGGACGGGGATGCCTTCGGGCAACTCGTAACCCGCTATCGCAGGGCGGCATTTCTGGTGGCTCTCTCCGTGATCGGCCGGCCGGAAGACGCGGAGGACGCGGCCCAGGAAGCTTTCCTGGTCGCCCTCGAACGTCTCGACGATTGTCGGAGCCCCGCCAGGTTCGGGGGCTGGCTGATGACGATCGTGAGAAACCGGTCGAACAACCTCGTGCGCCGGGAGGCGTTGCGGGCGACGGACCCGATTCCGTTCAGCGCCCGTTCCAGCACCCCGACGCCGGAGAAGGAGGCGCAGTTGTCGGAGTTGCGCGAGGAACTCGCCCGCGCGCTCGCAGAGCTGCCCGAAGTACAAAGGAAGATCGTGCTGCTGCACGACCTGGAGGGATGGAAGCACAGAGAGATCGCACAGCGCCTCGGGCTCCCCGCGGGGACGGTACGCTCGCATCTGCACTACGCGCGCAAGTCGCTGCGAGCGCTCCTCAGGCCGGACGCATAGCTGGAAGCAATCTCGCGGGATCCAGGCAAGAGACACGAACAGGTAGCTGGACGGACGACACACTCAGATGAACAGACAAACCACATCAGGCCGGAATGGCGACATGGTCGACAAAGGCAGAATCTCCCTGGAGCTACTCGATCCCGGGCACTCCGACCCTGGCCACTGGGCCCGATTCCAGGCCCGCGTGATGGCCCTTGCGGGTCCGGAGCTGGCCAGGCGGCGCGCGACGCGCCGGCTGACGGTAGGCGACGTGCTGGCGTCATGGTGGAGATTGCTGGTCCCGGCGTCGGTGGTCGCGGCCGCAGCGATGGCCTCCCTGCTGGCACCGGGCGAGACGACGCCCGGATCCGGCATCGCCCTTGAGGAAGCTCTGGTGTCCGGGGTCGATGACGAGCCGCTGCCGGCGGTGCTCGTTGCCGATCAGGTGGACGAGGTGGCCTTTTTGGTCGCGATCGAGGGAGGTTGGTGATGACCGCACGCAACACCCGCGCAGCAGCCGGCGGCGTACTCTTTGCGACCTTGGTGGCCGGGTTCCTTCTCGGCCTGGTGTGGTCAAGGACATCGTCGGCTCAGGCAGAACCCAGGGCGCCCACCGCGCCTGCGGCCGTGGCGGCGGAGGAGGCGGATGAGGATCGCGGAGGGGAGACCCGCCGTCGCGGCCTGATCGTCGAGCGCGTCGGACTGAGCGCCGAGCAGCAGGTTCAGGTTGATTCGATCGTAGGCCAGTCGCGAATGATGATGCGGCAGTTGCGGGCGGACTACCGGACGGGGTACGGGGAGTTGATCGAGTCGACGCGCTCCTCCATCAAGGCGGTGCTCACCCCGGAGCAGGCTGCCGAGTACGACGCCCTGCTGAACGATTTCGACCGCCGCAGGGAACTGGAGGACGAAAGGGAAAGGGGGAGATCGCGGTCCGAAGCTCGCGACGGCGAGCGTGACCGGCGACAGGGCGACCAGGAAGGCCCTCAGCGGGACAGCGGGGACGGGGACAGGGACGGGGGAGCACGGGATGGGGGCGAATGGTCACGCAAAGTATGAAGCACTGGCGGCGCTTCTCCGCGCATGCCATCGCGGCGCTCGCCCTGGCGGGCACCCTTTCGGCGCAGCAGCCGCTTACGCTGGACGAGGCGATCGCAAGGTCGCTGCAGGTGCACCCGTCGATGGCGCAGGCGCGGGCCGGTCTGGACAACGCCGGCGTCTCGCACAGGGCCGCCTGGGGAGGCTTTCTCCCGACCCTGAGCCTCAGCTCCGGCGCCTCGACCAACAGCAGCCAGCGGTTCGACGCGGCCACCCAGCGCACCGTCGTCGGCGCGAGCCAGAGCTATAACGCGGGCCTCTCGCTGTCGTACAGCCTCTTCAACGGTGGCCAGCGCTTCGCCAACATGGATCGGGCGAGAGCGGATATCGCCGCCGCCGAAGCGGACATGGAGAATCAACGCTTCGGCGTGATTCTGCAGACCAAGGATCTGTACTTCGCCGCCCTGCGCCAGGCGGATCTTCTTGAAGTGGCGCAGGCGAGCGTGGAACGGGCCGAGGAGAGCCTGGCCAACACGCGTCGCCGCGCCGAGCTGGGCTCCGGGACGCGCTCCGACACGCTGCGGGCCCGGCTTGAGGTGGCGAACGCGATGCAGTCGGTGCTTCAGGCGGAGGCCGCCACCCGCGCGGCGCGTTTCGCCCTGGGGCGGCAGGTGGGGTTGCCGGAGCCGGTCATGCCCGAGCTTCCGGACGATCTCGGCCCGAGTCCGCTCGCTCTGAGCGAGCAGGAGATGTTCCTCCTCGCCGAAGAGCGCTCGCCGGCCGTACGCAGCGCCCGCGCAGCCGCCCGGGCCGCCTCGGCAGCCGCCGGTTCCTCCCGGGCCTCGCGATTCCCGTCGCTCCGGGTCTCGTCCGGCTACAGCTGGGCAAACAGGGAAGTCGCCTTCGACGGCGGGACGACTTCGTGGAATGTTCGCCTCTCCGGCAGCTACAACGTGTTCGACGGCTTCAACCGCGACCAGAACATCGCGCGCGCCGAGAATCAGGAACGCGTTGCCTTCGTACAGGAGGAGGATGCCAGACTTCTGGTCCGCGCGCAGGTGGATGGAGCGGTGTTCGCGCTGAGGACCTCCGAGCAGGCCATCGCCATCGCCATCGAGGCGAGGGATGTGGCGGAGGAGGACCTCCGGGTCGTGCAGCAGCGCTTCGATCTCTCCGTTGCGACCATCCTCGACCTGATCACGAGTCAGATCGCCCTCGTGCAGGCGGAGTCGGGTCTGGTTACGGCGCGATACGACTACGCGGTCGCGCGTGCGCAACTGGAGGCGATTCTGGGGAGCGAACTGTGAGCCGACCTGTTATCCAAACGTCCGGACTGACCAAGCACTACGTCCTGGGAGCGGAGACCATCCGCGCCCTTCGCCGCGTCGACCTCGAGATCAGCCGGGGCGAGTTCGTCGCCATCATGGGACCCTCGGGCAGCGGCAAATCCACCTTCATGAACCTGATCGGCTGTCTGGACACACCCACCCGGGGGCAGTACTGGCTGAACGAGCAGCTCGTGAGCGACCTGAGCGACGATCAGCTCGCCCACGTCCGCAACCGCGAGATCGGGTTCGTGTTCCAGACCTTCAACCTGCTGCCGCGCGCCACGGCCCTGCACAACGTGGAGCTGCCGCTCATCTACGCCGGAGTTTCCGCCCGCGAGCGGCGCCAACGGGCCCGCGAGGCACTGGAGACGGTGGGCCTGGGGTTGCGCATGGACCACCGCCCGCCGGAGCTCTCCGGCGGCCAGCGGCAGCGCGTGGCGGTCGCGCGCGCGCTCGTCAACGGGCCCGCCATCCTGCTGGCCGACGAGCCCACGGGAAACCTGGACTCCACCACCAGCGAGGAGATCATGTCGGTCTTCGTGGACCTCCACCGGCAGGGGCAGACCATCCTCGTGGTCACGCACGAACACGACATCGCGCAGTACGCGCAGCGCCAGATTCATCTGCTCGACGGCCTGGTCGCGCGCGACTTCCTGAACGAGCCGATGGTGGCGGCGACTGTTTGAGCAATGACACCTCAGCCTGCGAAGCAGGATTCTCTGGAGAGGAAATGAACGTGAGCACCAAGGCACTGACGAACGGAGGCGTAAGGCTTCTCGCACTGCTGGCCGTGGCGGCCTGCAACGGCGCCGACACGGTGGAAGAAGCGCCCGGCCTTACGACGATGCCGGCTCTGCGCGACGACCTGCGCCTGGTGGCCGAGGCAACCGGCCTGATGGAGCCCGTGCGCACCGTGGAGGTCAAGTCCAAGGCCTCGGGAGAGATTCTGCGCCTGCACGTGGACACCGGGGACGAGCTCGAGCCGGGCGCGCTGCTCGCGGAGATCGATCCGCGCGACGTGCGCAACGACTTCAACCAGACGGAAGCCGACCTGAACGTGGCGCGGGCGCGGGTGGAGATTTCGACCGCCCAGCTGGAGCGCTCCCGCCTGCTCCTCGAATCCGGCGTGATCACGGAACAGGAACACGAGTCGGCCAACCTGGACTTCGCGAACGCGCAGGCAAACCTGGTCAAGGCCACCACGAGCATGGAGCTGGCCGAGCTGCGCCTGAGCGACGTGACCATTCGCGCGCCCATGGCCGGCACCATCATCCAGAAGAACGTCGAGGAGGGACAGGTCATCCAGTCCGCGTCGCAGAACGTATCCGGCGGCACGACCCTCTTCATGATGGCGAACCTGGCCGAGATGCAGGTGCGCACGCTGGTGGACGAGACCGATGTCGGACAGATCTCGGCCGACCTGACCGCAACGGTGACGGTGGAAGCATTCCCGGGGCGCACCTTCGCGGGAATCGTCGACAAGATCGAACCGCAGGCCGAGGTCCAGCAGAACGTGACCATGTTCGCGGTGATCGTGATGATCGATAACCGTGGCGGCCTGCTCAAGCCCGGCATGAACGCGGAGGTCGAAATCCTGGTCGCCGAGCGACCCAATGCCCTGCTCATCCCCAACAACGCGCTGGTGCAGTTCCAGGAGATGGCGCCCGCGGCGATGGTGCTGGGGATGGATCCGGACGCGATCGAGATGGATCGGTCGGTGTTTGCAGACCTGCGTGCCTCATTGCCGGGCAGCTCCGGCGCGCCTGGCGGGTTCATGGCGGCACCGGATGGAGCCCCCGGGCGAATGATGGCGGGCCAGAGGCCGATGGGCGGGATGGACGGAAACGCCCGCCTGCAGGAGCTTCGCGATCAGTTGGCGAGCGGGGAAATCTCGCGCGAGCAGATGCGCGAGCAGATGATGCAGGCCCGCGCGGAGAACGGCGGCGGTCCCGAAGCGGCTGTGAACGGAGACCCTGGAGCGGGCACTGGCCGTCCTGGAGCGGGCGCTGACGCCGGTGCTGGAATGGGTGCTGGCAGGCGCTTGGGCGCCGGGGCCGGCAACGGTGCCGGAATGATGGGAATGGGCCCCGCCGCGGGCCAGGGCATGATGGATCCCATGGGCGTCGACGTCGGCGGGTTTGCCGGCCGTCGCGAACAGGAGGGCGCGCCCCGACCGGCGATCACGTTCGTGGTCTCCGCGGACGGCACCATCGAGCCGCGCCCCATCCTGATCGGCGTGAACGACTGGGACAATACCGAGGTGCTGGTCGGGCTCGAAGAGGGTGAAGAGGTGGCGCTCATCGGCGCGGCCCAGCTGCAGGCGCAGCAGCAGGAGTTCATCGACCGCATGCGCGAGCGGATGGGCGGCGGAAGCCCGTTCGGAGGAGGTACCCCGCGCGGCGGAAGGCGCTGAGGCAGCCCGGAGATCCGAAATGCTGATCAAGGAAATCGTCGTCGTCGCCCTTCAGGCCATCAGGGTCAACGCGTTGCGCTCGTTCCTCACCACGCTGGGGATCATCATCGGCGTCGCCGCGGTGATCGCCATGGTGTCGCTGGGCGAGGGCGCGCAACAGCGCGTGGAAGAGCAGATCCAGAACATGGGCACCAACGTGCTCACCATCCGGCCCGGGCAGAGCATGTTCCGGGGCATCCGGGACGGAGGCGCGCGCGCGCGCCTGTACGACGAGGACGCGGAGGCGCTGCGCATGCAGACGGGAGGCTCGCTCCTGATCGCTCCGGAAATCGAGCAGCGCCAGCAGGTTTCCTATCTGCGCTGGAACTCGAGCAACGAGGTGCTGGGCACCTGGCCCGAGTATTTCGACGTCCAGAACATCGATCTGGATCTCGGAAGGATATTCGACGAAGGCGAAGTGCAGGGCCGCCGCCGCGTGGCCGTCGTGGGGTCGGAGATCCCCAACCAGCTGGAGACGCCAGCGGCGCTGCTGGTGGGGCGCACCGTCCAGATCCGCGGAATCCCCTTCGAGGTCATCGGCGTTCTCGAAGAGCAGGGCGAATCCAGCCCGTGGTCGCAGCCGGATGAGCGTGTCTACATCCCGCTGAGCACGGCCCAGTACCGGGTCTTCGGGGGCCGCGACCGGCTCAATTCCATCAGCGTGAAGGTCCTGGACGAAGGTTCCATGGACGCGGCCTACGCCGACATCGACCGCATCCTGCGGCGTGAGCACCGCATTCCGCCCGGTGAGGAGGCCGACTTCTCCATCCGCAATTCGGCGCAGTTGCTCGAGTCGTTCAACGAGACGCAGCAGACCTTCACCTACCTGCTCGGGGGCATCGCGGCGATCAGCCTGCTGGTGGGCGGCATCGGCATCATGAACATCATGCTGGTGAGCGTCACCGAGCGCACCCGCGAGATCGGCATCCGCAAGGCCATGGGCGCCACTCGCCTGAACATCCTGCTCCAGTTCATCATCGAGTCGCTCGTGCTGTGCACGATGGGCGGGATTCTGGGGGTGGCCGCGGGAGTCGGCAGCGCCGAACTCCTCTCGAACACCGCGGGCTGGGAAACGGCGGTGGCGCCGGCGGCCGTGGCTGTGGCGCTGCTCTTCTCAGCGGGGATCGGGCTCTTCTTCGGGATATGGCCCGCGCGCCGGGCGGCGCTGCTCGATCCGATCGACTCGCTCAGGTACGAGTAGGGCGGGGGGGCGCCAGGCTCCCTACTGTCGCGGCAGAATGACCACCAGGGTCGTGTCGCCGCGCACCACCTGCATCTCCGGGCGACCCCGGCGGATCAGCCGCCCCAGGCGGATGCGGAATTCCGTCAGGCTGCTTGCGGGCTCTCCACCGATGCTCACGATCACGTCCTCGGGCGCCAGGCCGGCGCGGTAGGCGGGACTGCCTTCCACGACCTGCACGACCCGAAGCCTGCTTCCCCCAATGCCGGCCGAAGCGTCCGGTTCCACCACCTCGAGTTCGGCTCCCGCCACGAAACGGTGACCGAGCAGGTAGGGAGACCGGAAGCGAACGCCAGGCGGCGGGCCTCCGGGGCCTCTGCGTCCGCCGAAGCCACTGCCGTCGATGGTGATGCGCCCGCGCGCGGGCGACACCCTGCGGCCTCCGCGCTCGTCCGGCCCGGTCTCGTCGACCGTAATCCGTACACGTGCCGGGGGAGGCCCGCCCGGAGGCCGGGGACCGAAACGCTGGGAGCGCATCGCCTCACGGGCCCGCACCATCATTTCCTGTACCCGCTCCATCACCTCCGCGGCCGCTTCCAGTTCGCCGGTGGGCTCGGCCTGCTCGACCATGGCCCGGCGGACGGCCTCCATGTCAGTCCGAATTCTCGCCCAGGTCGTATCGGCCATGAGCGAGTCCACCATGCGCAGGATCTGCAGGCGCGCCGAGTCGACGCGCGCGGTGAACTCCTCCATCGTGGCCGGATCCATGGGATCGGGCCGCGTTCCGGCGACCACGCGCAGGGTCCGCTCCCGGTTTGCGCGCAGCAGGGTGAGCTCGACGGGAAGCCCGGGGCGAAGCCGCTCGCCCAGCTCGACCAGGGCTTCCGGCGAGACATCGGCCCCATCCAGACGGACCAGGAGATCGAACGGACGCACCCCCGCCCGGTCGGCGGGACTTCCGCGGTCCACCCGCACGATCATCACGCGGGTGGAACCGTCGGGCCGCGCGCGGCCTTCGACCTGGATGCCGATCCAGCCACCCTCAGCCGCCTGGACCCGCGTCTGAGCCTCCGCGCCCGCGGCTAACAGCGAAAGCAGCAGGAGCAAGGCTCCGGAAGCGCCGAAACGGAGCATGCTAGTACCGATCGGCGGAGGCGAAGAGCGCGTTCAACGCCGCTTCGCGCTCCGCTACCGCGCTGACCAGGAACCCGTTCAGGAACGGATCGTCGGGAGCTTCCTGAACGGCCGCCTGTCCCATGGCTACCATCGCGTCGATGACCGCAAGACGACGGGGATCCATGGGTGTCTCGGCCTCGGGACCGCGGGTCAGCGCCCGATACCGCAGCATCGCGTCCCGGTAGTTCTGTTCCGCGAGATGCAGGACCTGGGCCGCTTCCTCGGCAGTTGCGGCCTCCTCGATGGAGAGTTCGGCCGGGGACACCCCGCCCGCCGTCATCTCGCCCGCTGCAACTTGTCCGCCACCTGCCTGCAGACCCCATTCCGCCGGTGCCAGCACCGCTCCGGAGAGACCTCCCGCAAGGAAGAGCACCAGCGCGGCGGCGGCCTGCATCCAGCCGCGCCTGCGGTCGATCAGGCGGATGACCGCATCAGCCGGATTGCTTCCGCGCAGGAGTCCCTCGCGTTCCAGCCGTGCCTCCAGCGCCGGCCAGTCTCCGGGCGCCGGCCGCAGGTCCGGCAGCGACCCCAGCGTCTCCGTCTGCTCACGCAGCCGCTCCAGCTCCCGGGAGCAGTCCGGGCAGCGCGCCAGGTGCCGCCTCTCGCTCCTGAAGGGTGTCTCGTCAACCAGGCGAGCCAGAGCTTCCAGACTCAGATGCTCCATGCTTCCCGCTCCTGTTCGTGTCGGGGTTCGTGAACCGAACCCAGCCATTGTCTCATTTTCGCCCGCGCCTTGAAGAGCTGCGACTTGGATGTTCCCGCCGTCACGCCCAACATCTCACCGATGTCCTGATGCGTGTAGCCCTCCACGTCGTGAAGGATCAGCACGCGCCGCATCCCCTCCGGGAGCCGGTCCATTGCTCGTTCCAGCCGCTGCGCCAGGAGAGGATCTCCCGGCGAGTAACGCACCGGAACGGTATCCGGGATCGGCACCTCCCGATCCTGCCGGGTGCTCTCCCGGCGCCTCGATTGCAGCGCCGCGTTGACGGCGATGCGGTGCAGCCAGGTCGAGAACTTCGATTCGCCGCGGAACGTCGGCAGCGCCCGGATGACGCGCACCCAGGTCTCCTGGGCGTAGTCCTGAGCCGTATGGTCGTCCCCGGCGATTCTGCGCACCACGGCATACACGCGGGGGCTGTAGCGGTCGTACAGCGACCGCACCGCCCGAGCGTCACCTTCGCTCGCCCTGCGGATCAGCCGGGATTCGTTCATCCCTTCATCCGTCGGTACCCGCTCGTCGCGAAGCGCGATTGTCCTCTGTGCTCGACTCATTCGGGTTGTATCCAGACCGGTTCCGGCGTCCCGAACTACGTCTGTTGGATGAGTTGCGGCGCCAGTTGGTTGCCTGTAACCTTGCGCCGCATCTTGAACAAGCCTAAAGCCCCGGATAAGCCACGCAAATGAACGCGATTCCGTGGAAGGCGCGCGGCGCCACCCATCTGGAGTGCACCTGGACAGGCGAGACCTTCGACAGCGAGCAGCTGATGGGGCTCTCGCCCGCCGGTAGACCGCTGTTCGCCCGCTACGACCTGGACACCATCCGGCGCCACTTCCGCCCGGGTGATCTGGAGGGACGGCGGCCCGATCTCTGGCGCTACGAGGAGGTGCTGCCGGTACGGGTTCCCGAATGCCAGCTGTCCCTCGGAGAGGGCTGGACGCCGCTCACGGACGCACCGCGCCTCGCGAAGCGCTACGGCATGCGCCGCCTCTGGGTGAAGAACGAAGGCATGAACCCCACCGGCAGCTTCAAGGACCGCGGGCTGTGCCTGGCCGTATCGCGCGCGAAGGAGTTGGGGGCGAAGGAGCTGGCCATTCCCACGGCGGGCAACGCGGGCAGCGCTGCGGCCGCGTACGGAGCCGCGGGCGGGCTGCCGGTTCACATCGTCGCGCCCAACGACACCCCGGCCACCATCGTGGAGGAAATCCAGGGATTGGGCGCCGACCTGGTGCTGATGGACGGCCTCATCACCGACTGCGGCAAGGTCGTGCGCGAGGGGGCGGACTACATGGGCTGGTGGGATCTCTCCACGTTGAAGGAACCCTACCGCGTGGAGGGCAAGAAGACGATGGGGTACGAGCTCTTCGAACAACTCGGGTTCCGGCTGCCGGACGCCGTGATCTACCCGACGGGCGGCGGCACCGGCCTCATCGGGATGTGGAAGGCGTTCGACGAGATGAAGCGGATGGGCTGGATCGGGAGCGAGCGCCCGAAGATGTTCTCGGTTCAGCCGACCGGGTGCGCGCCGGTGGTGCGCGCCTGGCAGGACGGAACCGAGGCCGCCCGGTTCTGGGACGACGCCGAGACCTATGCGGCAGGTCTGCGGGTCCCGGCGGCGGTGGGCGACTTCCTCATGCTGCGCGCGATCAGGGAATCCGGGGGTGGCGCGGTCGCGATCGAGGACGCGGCGATGGCCGAGGCGGTGCGCGCGATGGGCGAGTGCACCGGCATCTTCGCGTGCCCGGAGGGAGGGGCGGTGCTGGCGGCCGTGCCGGAGCTGAAGGAGATGGGACTGCTCTCCGAGGACGACGAGACGGTGCTCTTCAACACCGGGAGCGGGCTCAAGTATGTGGGAATGACGCCGGTGGAGTCAGGGTGAGCTCTTCGTCTTCGCTCACGATCTGCCCGTCGAAGAGGTGGACGGTCCGGTCGGCGATGTGGGAATAGCGCGGATCGTGCGTCACCATGCAGATCGTGGCGCCATCGTCATGTAGTTCTGCAAGCAGCCTCATCACCGCGCTTCCGTTCCGCGAGTCGAGATTTCCGGTGGGCTCGTCCGCGAGCAGGATGAGTGGCTTTCCGACGATCGCGCGCGCGACCGCGACGCGCTGCTGCTGGCCGCCCGACAGCTGATTGGGGTAGTGTCGCGTGCGATGAGCGAGCTCCACCCGCTCGAGGGACTCCTGCACGCGCTCTTTGCGTTCCGCGAACCCCATTCCTCGATACGTCAGCGGCAACTCGACATTCTCGTACACCGTGAGATCGCCGATCAGGTTGAACGCCTGGAAGATGAAGCCGATCGCCCGGTTTCGAACCCGTGCGCGCTGGCTCGCATCCAGGTTCTCGGCCGGGGTGCCGTCCAGCAGGTATCGCCCGCTCGTGGGGCCGTCCAGCAATCCCAGAATCGACAGCAGCGTCGTCTTGCCGCAGCCCGACGGCCCCGCAATCGATACGTATTCGCCGCTGCGTATCGACAGATTGATGTTCGACAGCGCGTGGGTCTCCACCTCTTCGGCGAGGAAGACCTTGCCCACGCCGTCCAGTCGGATCAGCGCATCACTGGTCATCATCGTGCTCCTCCGCGTCCCCTCAGCCTCACCCGGCTGAACCCGTCCCATTGGGACATGTCCGACAGAATCACGACATCGCCTGGCTGCAGTCCCTCACGTATCTCGATGTCGTTCAGCGAACTGGCGCCGAGACGGACGGTGACCCGCTCCGCGAACCGCCCGCCATCGACCACCCTGAAGAGGCTCACCTGCTGATTGGCCTGCCCGAACGTCGGACGGCCCATGTGGACAACGTCGTCCAGGCGCTCGACGATCACGCTTCCGTCAACGCTGAGATCGGGCCGTGCCGACGGCGGAAGGCTCGGCGGTAGCGCGACGTCGATCGTCACGGTGCCGTTCCGAACCGCGGGATCGATGCGCACCACCCGCCCCTGAATCGTGTCCGTCCGGGTGTCGATCTTCGCGACCTGTCCGACGGCGATTTCCTGCGCCTGCGTCTGTGGTATGCGGATCTCGGCCTTCAGGCGGCCCGGCACGACGACTCGCGACAGGGCCTGGCCCGACTGCACCCACTGTCCCTCCTGGAGCGGAATGTCGAGCGGCGCCAGGACGCCGCTCACCGACGCGGTCACGTGCATGGACTGGATTCGATCGCGGCTGAACCGAGCCAGGTCGGCGAGGCGCGTGATCTGCTCCTCCTGGGCGCTGATTTGCTCCCCTGACGTGGCCTGGATCACGGCCAGGCGCTCTGTCTCGGTCTCGAGGCGAAGCGACAGAGCTTCCACGGACTCGCGTGACCGGTCGAGGTCGGCTCGGGCGACGAGTTCCGGATTCTCGTCGAAGAGCTGCTGGTTGATGCGATGGATTCGCTCTGCCTCCAGGTAGTCCGCACGCACGGTTGCCGTGGTGGCGCGCTGCTGAAGCTCTTGCATCCGCAGGCTGGTGCGCAGTTGAACGAGGCTCGCGTGCGTCGCCGACAACTGCTGCTGGGCCTGCAGCAATTGCATGTCCACATCGGGGTTGCTCAGGCGCATGATGAGATCACCGGCCGAGACGTCGGCGCCCGGCAGGGAAAGGATCTGCTCGATGCGCCCGGCGGTCACGGCGGTGATCCAGCGCATCTGCTCCGGTACGAGAGTGCCCGGACCCCGTACCTGCCGAATCAATGTTCCGTGCGCCACCGTGTCGCTCCATACGGCGGCGGCATCGACGGTCGGGACGCCCGACGGAAGCAGCTGCCATCCGAAGACGGCGATCGCGAAGGCGCCGATGGCCGTTGCGCTCCACGCCAGCTTCTTCTTCCGCTTTCGGGGGCCGGTATCGCGAATGATGTCCAAGTCTGGCTCCTTGGGGTTCTCACGAGGCCAGGGCTGTGACCGGGTCTACCCCCGTCGCTTCCCGCGCGGGAATCCAGCACGCGAAGGTGGCCACAGCGAGGATTCCGGCCGCCGCTGTGCCGAGTGTCCTGGCGTCGGTGCCCGTGACGCCCCAGAGGTAGGTTTCCAGCAGATCCGAGACGGCCATCGCACCCGCGAGTCCAACGCCGATCCCGACGACGACCGGGAGCAGTCCTCGCACGACGACCAGCCGCAGTACCCGGTCGCCATTCGCGCCTACGGCCATGCGGATTCCGATCTCGCGGCGACGACTTCGCACGGTTTGGGCCAGCACGGCGTAGACGCCGACTGCGGTCAGGATGAGCGAGAGAGCTCCGAAGAGCGTCACGAGCAGGGTGCCGAATCGTTCCCGCGCCATTGAGTCCGCGACCGTCTCGCTCAGAGCGAAGACGTCGGGGCCGGGAAGCGCGGGATCCACCGTGCGTATCGCCTGGGCGAACGCCAGTTCGAGTCGCTCCACGGGCAGGGTGCTCCGCACCACGAAAACCGGCATCGCGGCTCGGATGTTGGCGATGTAGTCGCCGGCCTGAGCGTGCGGAAGGTACATCGTTCGCCGGACCTCGGTCCGGAACGAGACATCCTGTACGTCCGCGGCCACACCGACGATCAGGACTCCGGGCCCCGCCAGGGAAGGGAATCGGTACTCGTTGTTGATTCGCCCGAGATCTATGCGCTGTCCGACGGCGTCGTCGCCGGGAAAATAGTTGCGTGCGAAGCTCTCGTTGACGATGGCGACCGGGACCGCGCCCTGAACATCCGCGGGCGCGAACGATCGTCCGCGGACCACCGGGACCGCCAGCGTCTCGAAGTAGCCCCGGGTGACGGTTCGCAGCTCGACCGAACCACCGAACTCGTCGCGTCCGGCTATCGAAATGGGGAAGTTCAGGCCCCGCTCGAAGGGGAGACTGCTCGCTCCGGCGGCGAGATCGATTCCGTCCGAGCTTCGCACACTCTCGATCACTCCCTGTGCGAACTGGTCGAGCTGCTCGGAAGTGTCATAGTTGGGAGGTCTGATCGGCAGCTTGACGGCTACGAGTGCTTCGGGATCGAACCCGGGGTCGGCTTGCCTGAGGTTCGACCAGGTGGTGAAGAGCAGGCCGGCGGCCACGAGCAGGATGGTCGAGAGCGCCGTCTGCCCCGACACCAGCGCCTCCTGCAGTCGACGCTGCCCGGTCGTGGTCCGGGAGCCCTGTCCCAGCGCCCGCCAGAGTCCCCCGCGCACCGCGGGCCGCGCGGCCACCAGACTCACCACGACGGCGGCCGTCAGCGAAATCGCGGTCGTGAACGCCACAACCCTCCAGTCCACCGTGATCGAGCCTGCCAGCGGCAGCCGGACGGGAGCCCACGCGACGAGCACATTGGCGCCCGACACCGCGAGCGCGACTCCGACGGCGGCCGCCGCGGAAGCCACCACGATGGCCTCTGCCATGCCAAGTCGCACGATCCGGCTCTCGGTCGCGCCGAGAGCAGCGCACAGCGCCATCTCTCCTCGCCGTCGCAATGCTCTAACCAGGAACAGGTTGCCGACGTTGGCGCAGGTGATCAGCAGGACGGCCATGACGGCGCCCATCAGGATCCAGATCGCATTCGCAGTCTGCCCGACGTACAAGTCCGAGAAGGAGTCGAGCGTCATTCCCGGTTCGGCTTCGGCGGCCTGCTGCGGGTACGTCATCCGGAACCCGGCATTGAGCGACGCCACCCCGGTCCGGGCGTCGCTCATCGTGTAGTCGTCGCCGAGCCTTGCGATGGCCGGCCAATTCTCGCCGTGGTCGTCAGGATCGACGGTTGGTACCTCAGTGGGCAGGACCATCTCCACGGGTTCCGGCACGTAAGGGAAGGCGAAGTCCTCGGGAAGCAGCCCGATGATCGCGTAGGGCTCTTCTTCAAGCCTGATCGAGACGCGGCCGGACACGTCCATCTGTTCGCCGAAGTGCTCGCGCCAGAACGCGGGAGACACCACCGCGACCCTGGGCCCTCCGGGCCGGTATTCATCCTCGGCGAAGGCGCGACCCACCGCCGGCGACATGCCCACGACGCCGAAGAAGCCTGAGGTTACGCGCAGGACTTGAGCGCCCGTGATCTCACCGACTTCGCCGACCCGTCCGAAAGACGACTGCCAGCTCGCGAAGGTGCCCAGGGAGCGTGTGCGCTCCTGCCAGTACGAGAACTGGGCTGCCGTCAGGTAGGGGGAAACGTAGGTGCCGTAGTTCCACGCCAGATTCACGACCCGCTGGCCGTCCGGAAACGGCACGGGCCGCAACACCACGGCGCTCAGCACGCTGAAGATCGCGCTCGTGGCGCCGATCCCCAGAGCGAGCACCAATGCGGCCACGACGGTGAACCCGGGGGTCCTCCGAAGGGACCTCAGGGAGTAGCGGACGTCATCGAGGATTGCGGACACGGTCTTCCTCTCAGAGCTCGGCGTCGGGCCGCAGACGCCGCCCAACCGCGGCTTCAAGCGACCAGATGGCGGCATGAAAGTCGTACACGGCAGCCAGGTGGTCGCGCTCCGACTGCGCCATCGAGTCCTCGGCATCCAGAAGCTCCAGGAACGGGGCCGCCCCGAGCGTATAGCGCCGGCGCGCGAGCTCGAGCTGCTCCGACGCCACCTCCAGATTGCGCTCCTGGATGCGCAGGGCCCGGTATGCCGTCGCCAGATCGTCGTAGGACTGCGTAACGGCCGCCCGGAGCCTGAGTTGCTCCGCCCTGCGAGCGTAGGTGGCATCTCGCCGGTCCGCGTGAGCCTGGGCGATGTTGCGCTGTCGGGCGAAGCCCTCGAATACAGGGAGACTCACGCTCAGGCGAAGGCTCAGCGGCTGCCTGGTAAAGTCGAACGGGAACGTCTGGTTCGCCGCCAGGACCTGCTGGCGAATCTGCTCGGTGAGCACGTACTTCGAGCAGTCTTCCGCCGTGAGCCCCGGCAGGTCCTGCAGGTGGGCCAGGAGGGCGTTGTCGAACTGGCAGCTTCGCCGCTGGCGGTCGACGCTGCCCCGGGCCTGCTGAACGACGTAGTCCCGGTTGCCGACCTGGCGGGTGAAGCCCGACCAGACCGCTGACGCCGAAACGGTTGGAAAGTAGCTGCTGCGGGCCCGGTTGACCTGCGCCGAAGCCGACGCCTCCGACGCCAGCGCCGCCCGCAGGCCGGGATGTCCCGACATGGCCGTCTCGATCAGCTCTCTCCGATCCCAGCCTGGTTCGAACACGGCGAAGTCCGAAGCCAGCTCGAGCGGGGCTCCCAGATCCGTGCCGAGTTGCTCCATGAGGCGGGCGATCTCGGTGCGGTAGAGGTTTTCCGCCCGGAGAAGGGCCACCCGGGCTCGCCCCAGGTCGACCTCGGATTGCTTGCCTTCGGTCGAAAGGGCGGCTCCCGCGTCAACCCGCGCGCCGATCAGCGCAAAGTTCTGCTCCCAGCGGGCCACCTGACGCTCCGCTACTTCGACCGCGTCCCTTGCCCTCAACGCAGCGAGGTACTGCAGCGTCACGGTGGCCTCCAGGGCAAACTCGTCCGCCGCGCCACTGGCCTCGGCGGCGCGCTGGTTCGCACGCGCGGACCTGGCCTGAAAGAACGTATTGCCGTCGATCGACCAGTTGACGGACAGGAAATAGCTGGAGAGCAGGTAGTCGGTGGTGCCCGCCGCGATGTCGGCCGACGAGAAGATGCCGAAGCGCTGCACGCCCGCGTACTCGTACTGGGCTCCTCCCCCGGCCGTGACCGAAGGCAGGAACTGACCCCAGGCCTCGCGGACCTGCCATGTGGCTCGATCCAGGTCGTTGGTCGCCGACAGAAAGGCCGGGTTGCCATCCTTCGCGATCCGGATGGCCTCTTCGAGCGAAAGGCTCATGCGTTCCTGGCCCGATGCGCCAGCGGGGGTTGAAGCGGTGCCGACCCCGGCCATCAGGACGAGAACCGCGCCCACTGCGGTGCCTCGAACCATTGATTCCCGCTCCACGTCCGGAGTGATTGTTGCCTTCGAGCGAAGGACATTGTAAGAAGCGTGCCAGAGCGGTGTCGTCTGTTCTATGTGATTTCAAGACAACTGGTTATGGAGTGTCATCGGCCCGTGTGGAAGAGTGCCGTCCGCCCGGTTGTGGGACTCGAACGTGCGATTGTGAACGGTTGAGGTTGGTGCCCGGGTGCCGATCCCTGTGGCCTTCGCAAGCCTTCGGAGAGGCCGCGGACTCGCCCGCGTTCATCAATCGCCCGAATCCATGGGAATCGCGATGCGCGCCCGCGCTCCGCCGCCGTCTCTCCGATTCTCCAGCGACAGGGTGCCGCCATGACTCTCGGCGATCTGCCGTGACAGCACGAGGCCGACCCCGGAGCCCCCGGACTTCGTCGTAAAGAAGGGCACGAAGAGGTTGCCGGTGTCTCCGAGCCCCGGGCCCTCGTCTTCGACGATGATCTCAACCCTGGCGTCATGAACCTCCCATCCGAGCCGCACCCGGCGGCCCTCGGCTTCGAGGGTGGCATCGGCCGCGTTCCTGACCAGGTTGATGAGGGCTTGCTGGAGCTGATCGGCGTCCGCGGAACAACTGGCGTCGGGACCCGCCACCACCTCCACGGGAACCCGCGTCTCCAGGTCGGCAACCACCTGTACCAGACTGCCGACCGGGACTGGAGCCAGCTTCGGTGCCGGCAGCCGTGCGAGCCGGGCGTATGAAGCCATGAACCGCCCCAGCGTCTCGGCCCGTGACGAGATCACGCCCAGGCCTCGCTCCACATCCTCCTCGATATCGGCGGGAAGCCGGCTGCGCCTGAGAAGCGTGTGGAGGCTGCCCGAAATCGACTTGATCGGGGCCAGTGAATTGTTGATCTCATGGGACAGCACCCGGATGATGCGCTTCCAGGCCTTGCGCTCCTCTTCGTGCAACGCGCGGCTCAGGTCCGAGAGCGCGATCAACCGGAGGGGATACCCCTCCTGGCGGACGACACTGCGCCGGAGTTCCCACCGGCCCGACCCGCCGGGAAACGACAGCTCCACCGTGCGCGGCGTAGTACCGGTCAACTGGCTGGAGAGACGCAGCTCCTCGGCTGTCCTGCCCCTGAGTCGGTGTGCCGGTTGCCCGAGGAGTCTCTCGCCCGCGCGATTGACGATGCGCAGCACACCCTGCGGGTCGAAGGCCAGCACCACGATGTCGATCTCCTCCAGGACCTTGCGGAGCGTCTCGGTGGCTTCAACGGCTCCGAGCCTCTGCTCCCTCAGGATCTCCTCGAGTGAGTTGATCTCCAGGTAGGCCAGCGAGAGAGGGTCCCGGGCGTCACCAACCCTGGCCCTGATCGAGAAGTCCCCCTCACGCAGGGCCGCGAGCATGTTCGCGATGGTCTCGAAAGGACGGAGCGCATGGTTCTTCGCAGCGGCACTGAGCCCGAGCCAACCGGCGATCAACGCCAGCGACAGCGGCCACCGGATGGTCGGGTCGAACTCGCTCCGCCAGAGCAGCAGGAGTGCGACGACGATGGCGGGCAGGCCCGCCAACACGGTAAGGAGGAGAACCCGCCTGTCGTGTCGCGTACCCAGCCACCTGAGGCTCATTCCGTCTCCCGGCCTTCCATGCCGCGCGAACGCGATCAACCAGTCACGGGTTTCCGATCATCGTCCTGGGCCCTGATCCGCTTCAGACGCCGGTAGAGGGAGCTGCGGGTAAGCCCGAGCGCCCGCGCCGCCTTGCTCACATTTCCACCGTGGCGATCCAGCGCCTTCCGTACGAGGATGCGCTCGGCCTCCTCCAGCGTAACGTCGTAGAGGGCTGCCGAATCGCCTTCGCGCCCGCGCAGCCGCAGGTCGGCCGCCTGGATGTGCGAGCCGCGTGCCATGACCACGGCCCGCTCGACCGAGTGCTGCAGCTCGCGCACGTTACCGGGCCAGGCGTGCGCCGTGAGGGCGGCCTCGGCCCCCGCCGAGAAGCCGACAATGGCTCTTCCGTACCGGGCTGCCTGCCTCCCCAGGAAGTGCCGGGCCAGCAAGGGGATGTCCTCGGGACGGTCCCGGAGTGGCGGAAGCTCGATCTCGACCGTGTTCAACCGATAGAGCAGATCTTCGCGGAAATCACCGCTCGCCACTGCTTCGCCGATGCTGGCGTTGGTGGCGGAAATGACCCGCACATCCACGTGCCGCACTTTCGACGAGCCGACGCGCCGGATCTCGCCGCTCTCGAGCACGCGCAGGAACCTGGCCTGCTGTTGCAACGATACGTTGGCGATCTCATCGAGAAACAGGGTGCCCTTGTGGGCGAGTTCGAAGCACCCGACCCGCTCGGTCCTGGCGTCGGTGAAGGCGCCTTTTACATGTCCGAAGATCTCGCTCTCGAAGATCCCTTCGCCAAACCCTCCGGCGTTCACGGCGACGAGGTCGTACCCGGATCGATGCGACACGGCATGCAGCCGTCGGGCGACTACCTCCTTGCCCGTCCCGTGCTCCCCGGTAATCAGCACGTTTGCGTGCGAAGGGCCGACGCGATTGATGATCTCCAGCACCGGCCGCATGGCCGCGGATTCGGCGATGAGTTTCGGTGCGCTCTCTCCCTTGAGCCTTATGTTCTCGGTCTCGAGGCGCTGGGCACGGCGCAACGCCCGCCCGAGATCCACCTGCGTTCGAATCGTGGCGAGCAGCCGTTCGTTGTCCCATGGCTTCTCGACATAGTCCCGGGCTCCCCGGCGCATCGCCTCCACGGCTCCGCCCACGCTGCCCCACGCGGTCATGGTGACCACGGGCAGGGTCTCGTCCAGTTCACGAAGGTCGCCGAGCAGCGCCAGTCCCTCCTTTCCGGAGGTGGTGTCGCGGGTATAGTTGAGGTCGAGCAGGACCAGGTCGAAGTCGCCCTTCTCGACCGCGCGCCGGACCGCACCGGGGGACGTGACGGCCGTGGTCTCGAAGCCCTCGCCCTTAAGCAGCAGGCGCAGTGCTTCCAGAATGTCCGCCTGGTCGTCCGCGATCAGGATGCGCGCCGTCATGGGCTGCCTGCCTCATTCTCGTCCAATGGGGAAGTCGTGAACTCACGAGAAAGCTTCGTGCCAATCGAGGGTAAGATATCGTATCAGATTGTAGCCCAATAGCTTATGGTCCACCATCAGGCGATGAGCGCCAGGACGGCCATCGGCCGATAGTGGGACGGCCTGTTCCGTTTTCGAACAACCGGGGTGGGTTGGTGGGGGTTGTTGGGCGACCATTGTCCACCCGCCCCAGGCTCGACTAGCGTCCCGTCCGCTCGATTCTCCAGACGTCGACATGGTCAAGGTCAAGGCTGTCCTGGCGGACGCTAACCAGGTAGCCCGCGCCGAACACGGGGACGGAGCCTTCCTTGCGCGGCGGGGCGGCAAGGCTGCCCAGCAGCCGGCCTTCGGGGTCGAAGACCTCCAGCCGGTTGCCGGCGGTGCGAATCACCTCCACCCACAGCGTGCCGTCGGGAGCGAGGAAGATGTCCTCGATGAAAGGCTTGCGCTCGGGCCGGCTCGGCCGGCGCGGATCACAGGACGCGTTCGGATTCTCGGAGAGGAACTCCTCGAAGTCCCGGTTTCCGGCCGTCCATTCCTCGTCCGAGACGGGCTCTTCCGGCAGGCCGCGCTCGATGATGCGAAGGGTATCCGTGCCATTCCGGGTGATGGCGATCCGGTAGACATCCGTCATCGCCGAATACTGGACGTTATCCGCGCCGGGATGTTGAACCAGCCCGGAGCCGAAGGGAATGTCGAAGAAGGTGATCACCGGTTCGTGTGCGCAGAGGATGCCGGTCGAACCCGGCGGCGCTTGCAGCCACGACAGCGTGTCCCCCGTCTCGCCACGGCTGTCGTGACCGACGAGCACCGACGTGACCCCGGTCGCATCCCGCGTGAACCCAAGGCGGTAGACCCGGTCCGCGCTCACGGGCCGGAACCGGATGTGGCCGACGGGTCCGCTCACGCTCCCCTCGATCCGCTGCTGTCCCAGCCACTCGCCTCCGGCGGAGAATTCGCCGATGCGCCCCAGGTTGGGATCCAGGGTCAGGAGCCGGTCGCCCACCCACGCGAGCGAATACAGGCTGCGGAACTCGCCCGGTCCCTCGCCAATGCGCCCGAAGGTACGTTGATGGACTCCGTCCAGGCCGAAGACCCGGACCTCGCGGTTGATCCCGTCGGCCACGAACAGCGTCCCATCCGGCCCCACTGCGACGCTGGTGACTCTGCCGAACTCCTCGGGAGCTCCCGTCTCCGCCACCGACTTGGGCCCGATGGACACGACCGGGACGAGTCGCCAGCCGGGTGGGGCGCCGGCGTTGTTCGTGCGGATGATGTTGCCAGCCGTGTCAACGGAAATGGTCAGGTCACCGGGGATGGTCCGGGACCCGTCCTCGCAGCCGGTGAAGGCAGTAAATGTCAGGATGAGCATGGTCGCCCGAAGCCTGATCACTCCAAACCCTCCACATCGATCCGGGGGGTCACGATGAGGATGAGCACGGGCTCTTCGGCGGAGCGGCGAGCCGAACCCAACAGCACCCTCTGACCATCACGCATCGTGACCGAGGCTCCGAGAAGCGGCGGTGATATCGGATCGCCTGTCGGCCCCCACACGATCAGGTCGGTGAGGGTCACCTGAGCGCGGATCGTCCCCGTAGAACGGCGCGCACTCACGTCTGCATGGATCGTCAAAGGCTTGTCGTAGTCGTCCGGGAAGATTCTCTGGGACCCGCTGCCGTCAACGGTGGGCGATCCGCGGTAGGGCAGTCCCAGGCCGACGTTCAGTACCGAGGTCGACAGGAGTCGATAGCCCTGAAAGTTGAAGGCCATCCGGAGTTCTTTCACCACATCGCTGATCTCCGGATCCTCGTCCGTGAAACCATCCGCCTGCACCAGTTGAAAGACGAATTGCACGTTCCAGACGTCCTGAGCGGGGTCTTCCCGCTCTTGTGCGCCCGCGAAACTCGCAAGCAGGCCCAGGGCCAGCGGAGCGATCAACCCGCATCCAAGCCGTCTCTTCGCACTCTCAATCATCAGTCGCTCTCCTTGGGGTTGAGTAGCCAGACTACGGCCATGTCGGGATCGCTTGTGGGAAAGACCACGAACGGCCTGTCCGCCTCCACGTTCATCTCGGCCGTCATACTCGGTGCGTGCGGAGTCCCTTGCACAGCGAGGGATTCGTCGCTCCCTCCGGTTCGGGCGGTGCGCATCAGGATCAGCGACGCGACGATGGCAGCGGCCGCCAGTGGCACGAGGATTCGTCCCCTCCAAAGGGTTCGCGGAGGTAGCGGCGCGGCGCGCTCCCCCTCCGCGACCGACAGTCTTTCGCTCAACCGGTTGGCCATCGCGGCGAGGACCGCGTCCATCCTGCGCCCGTCTCCGGCGATCAGCTCGATGCTCTCACGCATCTGGTCATCCAGGCTCTCACGCGAGTCGAGCCCCCCCTCCAGGACCTCGTTCGGCCAGTCATCGCGATGATCCATTAGTCCCCCGTGTTTCCATATCGATGGCCCCGGGACAGCATCTCCCTGCGCATCGCGCGCCGTGCGCGCAGCAGATGTACCCGCAGCGTGTTCGGGTTCATTCCCAGCAGATCAGCCGCCTCGATCGGTCTCAGCCCCTGCAACTCGACCAGATCGAAGACCTCTCGTTGCCTCATGGGAATCTCGCTCAGCAGGGTCCGAATCAGGCGCAAGGTTCTCGTCATCTCGAGCTGTTCGAGCGGGTCTTCGCGCCGAGGCGTCTCTGTCTGAGCCAACTGCCCAAGTTTCTCGACCAACCGTCGGTTCCGCCGCTTCCCGCGCTGGTGATCCAGGCTGGCGTTCCGCGTAATCCCGTAGAGCCAACTCGTAACCCTGGAGCGGCCGTTGAAGCTCTTGATCGACGTGAGCATCTTCATCACGACGAACTGTGCGACGTCCTCCGCGTCGTCGGGATCGCCGGTCAGGACCAGCGCCCACCGGCAAACAACGGGTCGCAGATGGTCCGCCAGCCTTCCGAGCGCCTCCTTTTCCCCCGTCCTGGCCTTTTCCGCCAACTCCAGGATGTCTCGGTCGGAGAGCATGCGTTCCCAGTCTTTGCTTGTGCGGCCTTCCAGTAAGAAAGACGCCGGGAGAGACGGGAGCGTTTACCTGGATCTTGCGGCGCTCAGGACGGAGGTCGGTCCGCGGGCGTGATGCGGCCTCGGACGACGTAGCTCACGTCCAGCTCGTCCGTCACGATCAGCCATGCCAGTGCGCCACGCACGACCGGGACGACCGGATCGAAGAGGTTCAGGGCGGGTCCCAGGCTGACCGCTCCGAGCCAGGCGCCGTCGCCGGAATAGACGTCAAACAACACTCCGTCGTCGGCGGAAGGAGTGCGGACCCACAGATTGCCCTCGGCCGACTGGAAGATAGCCTCGACGGCGGGTCTGATATCGGGCACCCGGGACCAGTCGAACTGGCGACCCACGCCCATGTTCGAGAGCATTTCCTGCATGCCGTCGATCACCGAGTCACGTTCGGCCGCAGGCACCGGGACGGGGGGTCTCCGGGTCTCGACCATGAGCGTCGCACCGGTTTCGGGTTCCCACCGCGTGATCCGATACTCCGGATCGCCGGCCGCGGTGGACCACACGGCGCCTCGCGCATCGATGTGCCTGACCTCGGCCGCGAAGAACGGGATGCGATACAGCATGTAGCCGCCGTCCCGCTCCAGGTAGAAGGTGCCGGGCTGACGTGCGGGGTCGAATTCTTCATCCTCGGCGGGGTCGGCGGACGGAGGCAGAGAGTCGATCCGCGTCATCGTCAGATCGTAGACGCGAATCTGCTCCCGGTTCCTGTCCGACCACGGCCGATAGATGCGGCTCCCGTCCACCATCGCGCCGTTCCACATCCAACCGTAATTCCCGTCGTCGAACGGAAAGGACTCGATGAAGCCGTCCTCGGGATCGACAACCGACATGCGCCCGTTGCGCCCATCCGGGACCCAAATCCGCCCGTTGGGGCCGAGCATGAGACCGTTTGCGTCCATGAACTCCCCCGGTCCCTGGCCCCTTCCGCCGTGGGTTGCGAGGTGGGCGCCATCCGGGCCGAAAACGCGCAGTTCCTGCACCTGGGAATCGAGGACGGCGAAAGCTCCCCCGTCCAGCACGACGAGACCCTTCAGATACGCGAACCCATCCGGTCCGTCACCATCGACCGAGCCGACGCGGAGTTCCTCTACCAGCGTCCACGTTGGAGATGCGTTCGCCGGCGGGATGTTCGTGACGCGAGCCGTGCCGGAAGGCAACGTGTCCCGCACCGTGGTCCAACTGCTCTGCGAAGCGGTGTCACTGCAACCCATCAGGACGACGAACGCCATTCCAATCAGGGTGGTTCGCATGCGCATACAACCTCCTACCGGGTCATGTCAGTGGCGCGCCCGACGACACGTCCGCCCCAGCTTCAGAAAGCGTCCGGGAGACGGCTCAACCATTCCGACCAGGCGTCAGGATCCGCGCCAAGATCCTCACCACTCACCCTCGTCAAGAGAGCCATCGCGGGTTCCCGCGTCCCCTCGTGGGCGGCGCCAACGTGGGCAAGGAGCAGGTCCGACGCTCCCCGGATCAGCTGTCCTCCGAATCCGGGCTCGATCTCGGTGGCCACCAGGACTCCGAGAACCATCTTGAACGCGAACGGATTTGTGCCATCGAGTAGCGCCGACAGGGGTTCCCGGGCCCCATTCCAACGAACCGGGCGGTGTCTCTCTGCTTGGAGAAACCCGCGAAGAACCGCCTCGGCCGCCCCCTGAACCCGCGCCTCGGGATGGATCAAGGTCGAGACCAGGTCGTGCCAGGTGGCGTCGTGCGCGCTGAAGTTGCCGAGGACGACCACCGCCGCCGCTCGCGAGGACCAGGATTCGTCACGCTTGAGTACTTCTCGGGCTAGGAGACGATCCCGCTCTCCATCCATGGCCTCGATCTGCTCCCAGATCGGATCGAGATCGGCCGCGTCGATACCCACGACTTCCACGTGCTCCCGTACCCTCTCGGGATCGTGTCGCGAGTGGAACATCTCCGCAGCCATGACCAGAGTCCCGAAGTTCCCTTCGGCCAAGGATTTGAGAGCCTGCCAACGTTCGGGCAGGGGGAGTGTCTCGCTGCCGGGGGTCCGATACCGGACTCGCGCACGGTCTTCCACGCCGACGATGACCGTATACGGTTCGGCGGCAGCGGACATGAGGAAGTCAACCGAATAGGAGTCGTAGTGAACGGCGACGGCGGCATCGGCGAATCCAAGCTGACTCTTCATGGTGACGGCGCACGCGTGGAGAGGCCGGTCGGGATCGATCCGCTGGATGGCCTCAAGCAACTCGGGGGCAGCCCAGCGCTTCAGCCCGATGAACTCGACCGGTCCTCGCGGCCCGGCGAGCACCTGACTCGTGCCCTGCGACGCCGCTACGGCGAGAAGAATCGCCATGCACAGGATCGATCGGGGGATGGTCATCTGGCGCACTCCGGCTGTAGGTGGGTGGTATTCCCGGTTTCCGGGCTGGGCCCGAAGGCGTTACCCGACGATGCGGCGCAGGGCGGCGATCTCGTCCTCCAGCGAGCGCTCGATCTCGTCGATGCGCCCGTCGGCGTCGAATTCCTCGACCCGAGCCTCGGCTTCCTCCAGCTTGCCATCGAGGTCGTATTCCTCGATCTGGATTTCGATTCCCCGGATCTTGCCGTCGAGGTCGTATTCCTCGATCTGCTCGTCGATCTCTCGCACCCTTTGGGCGAGGTCGTCGGTGCGCGCCAACTGGCGGTGCAGGTCGCGGACGTGCCTCTGGTGGGCGCCGATCTGACGCTGCAGGCCGCTTACGTGCCTTCGATGGGCCCATCCGACTTCCTTCAGGCTACTTTCCTCGGCGAGGACGTCCTGTACCTCGAGGTCTCCATTCATCACGGTCAGCATCAGGTCACGCCATTCCTCGGCCCGGGCGTCAAAGACCTCGGAGCGCCCATCGATGCTCCAGTCGTACTCCAGCCCGCCGGGACCACGGGTGACTACCAGCCGGTGCAGCCTCTCCGCCTGCGACTCGAGCACGAGCCAGCTTTCTTCATCCGCGCTGGCGGTGGCCACGTTCTGCGACCCGATGTCGAAGTTGCCGCGGTTGCGCATACACATGCGAAGGCCGTCCACATGGCGCTGGAGGGTCCATTCGCCCCTTCGACGCACTACGGTCCACCTTCCCGGATTGCACTGGAAGGGCTGGCCGCTAACGGCCTCAGATGTCGCAAGCGGAGCGGGTGCGGGCTCAACACTTCGCGATTCGACGGGCGGTGTATCGGTGACAGGCGGTGCGAGTTCCATCGTTTCCGGCACCGGAGGCGCAGCGGCCAGACGCTCCGTTTCCGCATTCTCCGGGGTCGGGGGCCGCGGGGCCAGCTCTCTCGGCACCGGACTCCCGCAGGCGACGAGCATGCCCGCCACGCCGATCGCGGCCAGCGCGGACGCGGTGCCAACCGCGGAATAGCGCGGGCGATGCTGCCTGAGAATGGAGAGAATGCGGTCTTCCAGTTGC
Source organism: Gammaproteobacteria bacterium (assembly GCA_028819075.1). NCBI lineage: Bacteria > Pseudomonadati > Pseudomonadota > Gammaproteobacteria > Gammaproteobacteria bacterium. The sequence continues at coordinate 36,772 of JAPPMM010000051.1, read as the reverse complement.
GAGCGCTGCACCATGCCCAGGGCCAGAGCGGCCGGGCGGCCGACGGTCTCCGACGCCAGCGATAACAGGTGCCCGGCGTACTCCGAAGGCCGTGTGCCCAGAGCCAGGACCTCCTCGTCGCAGGACCGTTCGCTGGCCACCGCCGACAAGCGGGATGCCAGCCAGCCCAGAGGATGAAACCAGTAACAAGCCGCCGCCACGCGGCCGAGGAGCTGCCGCAACGCATCGCGTCTGCGCACATGCACGAGTTCGTGTGCAAGCACAACCTCGCGGCGATCCGCCGTCCAATCTTCGGCCGAGGACGGGAGTAGAACCACGGACCGCCACAGCCCCCCCGTCATCGGTATAGTCGCGCTTGCGCTCGACAGGATTCGCACGTCCTGCCGCATGCCCAGACGCCGCCGGATCGAGGCTGCCTGCTGCCGCCAGCCAGGTTTGCTCATGGGAACCGCCGCGCGAACCAGCTTCCGGAAACGGAGGCTGCCCACGACCAGAGACAAGAGCGCCGCAGCGCAGCCCACTATCCAGATGAGGAACGCGATGGCGGAGAGAGTCGACGGGGAGGGTAAACCGCTCGTTCCGGGCTGCGGCGAGCCGGATTCGACCGGCGAGGCACCGGACGCGGTCATCTGGCGGGTCGCCTGCCGTAGCGACTCGGCTGAGATGGGTGCGCCGGGCATGTCGCGCGGCATTCCCGCATCGGATGCCCGTTCCACTGTCCGCTCAAGGGACGGCATCCCGGCCTGAGCGTCCCGGGCCGGCAGAATCGGGACCGGCCACGACGGGCCCAGCAGACTCGCTACCGGCAATGCCAGCAGCACGACAAACGTGGTCGTCCAGAGCAGGTGCAGGGTTCGAGCGGATCCCCGGCGCCCGAGCCACGCCACCGCCAGCGCCAGACACAGCACCAATGTGGCCTTCACAACCAGTCCGGCAACTCCGCCGGAAGCAACCTCCAGTGTGCTCATCGCCCTGCCTCCGCGGCTTCATCGATCATCGCCTTGATGCGCTTGCGCTGGGCCGATGTCAGGTCGCCGTCAGAGAGCTTGAGAAGCGTTGCGACCGCGCCCTCGACACAGCCGCCGAAGAACGTCGACAGCACGTGACGCATGGCGGAACGACTTGCGCGCGGGGTCGGTGTCGTCGGCGAATAGACGTAACGGAGGCCGTCCAGCTCGCGGGTCAGGTGTCCCTTGTCGATCAGGATGCGCAGGATCGAGCGGACGGCCGAGTCCGTCGGCGGGTCCGCCATGCGCTCGCGGATCTGGGCGGCGGTAGCGCCGCCCGACTCGTAGAGGATGTCCATGACCTGGCGTTCCCGCCTGCTTGGCTGGGGACGTTCGTTCACCTGTTTCGCGCTCCCTGGTGGTGGGTTCATGCGATAGCGGTGTCAGCGGTTCCAGTCGGAACACGGGAAGAACTCCATGCCGCGTTCCGACGGGGTGGATCGGTATCTGCAGGACACCATATCAAACAAATGCTGAAAAATCAACATACCGCGTCCGGCGGGATCCGGTGCAGCCAGACGACTCACGACCAGCCGTGACTGTATGAGCCCGCTAGTGCGGAAGCCGGGGGTCGCCGGCTCTCAGCGCGGATCCGCGAAGCGGTAGTAGAAGGCAGGTAGCGGGACGATGCGGGTGCGCGGCGGACGTTCGTCCGCCGGGTCGGGGCGGCGCATGGCCAGGGCCCGGTTGAGGTTGAGCTCGAATCCGGCGGCGTGTCGCTCGAGCGCGTGCCAGTCCACCCCGATGGGTGCCCGCGCGATCAGGGCGAACCCGGTACGCTGGTCGGCAGGGAAGGCGGCGACGCCCCATAGTCCGGCGCCGGCGAATGCCCGAAGGTCGCCCCCGCCGAGATACTGCTTGCCGGTGACCGCCAGCGACAGGTCCCGCCCCGAGAAGGTGCCGAGCGCGAATTCCACCGCCCGGTTGTTGGACTCGTACTCGAAGACCAGGGAGATGAGGGCGGTGCCCCCGAGGGTCAGACCGTAGCGGTAGACGGGTGGATCATCCCCCGGGCCGACCGGGGACTGTGCATGCAGCAAGCCGCCGGGAGCGAGTCCCGCACAACCGGCCAGCAGCAGAACCGCGAAGGTTCGGATCACGGCAGCCCTGCGCGCAGGCCGACGTAGAAGCTGCGGCCGGGACCGGGCTCGTTGAAGCGCCTCCCGAAGGCGTTCACCACCACCGACGCGGTGTAGAGGGTGTCGAAGATGTTGGTTACGCCCGCCACCGGGGCCACGTCGAGCGCGCCGACGGGCACCGGATCCAGCTCGAAGCGCATGTCCAGAAGCTGGTAGGGATTCGTCTCGGCGGTGTTGACGTCGTTGACGGGAATGGCCGACACCCGGGTCAGCCGCAGTTCAGCGAACCAGCCCGGCTGGTCCAGCGAGGCGATGGCTTCCGCGCGGTGGGGGGCGAGTCCCGGGATCTGGTTGCCGCCGTAGTCGTTGCCGCGCGCCACGTAGTCGTCGAAGACCGCGTCGGTGTAGCTGTAGGTCGCGCGCAGGGAGGCGCCGCCGCCCGCCGCGAGGGTGAAGGCGGCCTCGAAGCCCTGGTGGCTCGCCGACCCGGCATTCGCGTAGAAGGTGCGGTCGATGTCGGGCACCTCGATGGGGACCAGCGCGTCGGTGATGCTGGTGGTGAAGACGCTGAACTCGTAGGCGAACCGGTTCCCGGAGACGCCTCGCGCCCCGGCTTCAAGGCTCAGGCTGCGCTGCGGGTTCAGCTCCGGGTTGAAGCCGCCGCGTCCGCTGGGGTCGTTGGCCAGCTCGGTCGTGGTGGGGCTCTCGAACGAGGTGCCGACGGTCGCGAACAGGCCGACGGAGGGGCCGGCCGCGACATGCAGCCCGACCGAGGGGCTGATGGCGTCCATCAGGCGGTCGCCCGAGTCGTCGCCGTTGGAGAGGAACGCGTCGTCCACGGAGAAGTTCAGGCGGTCGTAGCGCACGCCGCCCACCAGCCGGGCGCGCTCACCCAGCCTCAGGTCGCCCTGACCGAAGAACGCGAGGGTGCGGACGTTCTCCAGTTGGTCGAGCCTGAGGTCGGACCGCTCGCCCCTGGCGTTGCCGTGGTTCTGGCGGTCGTCGCGCTGCAGGGCGAGCTCGCCGCCCAGGTTCCAGGTGAACTGTCCCGACTCCCCGGCCTGTCCCCGGAGTGCGCCGCGCGCGCCTGCCGCGGTGCGCTTCAGGTCGATAACCGCGGACGGGATGGGATTGTCGAGGTTCCGGAACAGGCCCCAAGCCGAGATGTCCGCCTCGCCCGCGGCGGCGGGGCCGGTCCAGGCGAACCCGAGCTGCCCCTGCGTGACCTTCTTGTTGGTCTGCTGGAAGATGCTTCCGGTATGCGAGCGCCGGTCACCGATCGCCATCAGCGAGTCGTTGAGCGATCCCGGGTTTTCTCCGTCGAGGTTGGCCAGATTCGCGGTCACCACCAGCTCGCCCTCCGCGGCGGGCGAGCGCAGCTGGCCGTTCAGATGCAGTCGGCGCGCGCCCCCGTAGAGCGAGCCGTCGTTGGCGATCGGGTTGATGCGGAAGCCGTCGTAGTTGAACCGGGAGGCGCTGAGCAGGTACTCGCGGTCACCCGACGCCCCGTTGGCGGTGGCCTGGAGCCGGCTCATGCCGTTGCTCCCGAAGATGGTGGAGAAATCCTGGCGGAAGGGCTGGTCGGCCGCGCGCCGGGTCTCGAAGCGCAGCACCCCGCCCGCGCCGTTGCCGTACGCGGACGAGCCTGGGCCGCGCAGCGCCTCCACCCTTCCCAGGGTGCCCAGGTCGAGGTGGTCGAGGGTCGACTGCCCGTCGGGCAGGGTCGCGGGAATGCCGTCCACGAGCACCGTCACCCCGCGCACGCCGAACTGGGAGCGGGCGCCGAAACCGCGGATGGAGATGCGCTCGCCCACCGCCGAGTTGTAGCGGTTCTGCACCTGGACGCCGGGCAGGCCCTGCAGCGCCTCCTCGATGGAGAGCCCGGCCTTGCCGCGCGTGAGCGCCGATTCACCCAGCACCGAGACCGCGAAGGGAACCTCGCCCAGCAGGATGGGCGTGCGCAGCACCGTCACCTCGATCTCGTCGAGCGGAATGACCGCGGACGAATCAGGCTCCTGGCCCGCCAGCGGGGCGGGGAGGTTCGCCACGGCCAGCGCCAAGGCGATGCCTGCGAGGGCCAGTTCACGCGCCGGATTCCCTCGCAGGAACGAGCCGGGCACGCTCCGGGACTTTGGCCGGACAGCGTCGTGATGCAGAGGATGGGTCATCGTTGAGTGCCGGTTGAGTGGATTCTGTCAGTTCCTGATGTACACGGTCATGAACTCGGGCCGGCCCGCCTCCTCCAGGACGAGGGTCTCGGGCTCGGCCGCGCGGTCCGCCACTGCCGCTTCGACCACCACGCTCGGTCCCACGGGCACCCGGCAGAAGAGGAAGCGGCCGTCCCCGCCGGTGATTGCCTCGTACTGGCCGTCCCGCTGCTCGAGCCGCACAAGGCCGGCGTTGGGGTCGCCCCCGCCGCGCGGGTTGCTTCCCCGCGCGATGGTGCCGATGTCCCACCCGGTCCAGGTAGCCGTGACGAGGGCGCCGTCCACGGGGACTCCCGAGACTCCGTCCACCACCCGGCCGGCCAGCACGGAGGTACGATCCACCGCCTCCACCTCGGCGCAGGCATCGCGCAGCACCTCGCCCCGGGACGGCGTCAGCAGCCGCAGCGGCGCGATCTGACCGCGGCGCACCTCGACCTCCACCGGCTCGGGCGCAAAGCCAACCTCTTCGAGCAGCGGGTGGTGGTAGCCGATGCGGTACACCCCTTCGGTCAGCCCGGTCAGCCGATAAAGGCCGTCCTCCCCGGTCAGCGCCGAGTGATCGGTCCCCTCCGCGAACACGCGCGCGCCTTCCAGCGGCCGGGTATGCAGCGAATCCAGCACCGTCCCTTCGATCGTCCCGGTCTCGGCCTCGACCAGCGTCTCTCCCAGCGGGGTCAGGATGCGCATGACCACGGCGCCGGTCTCGCGGATCCCGGCCAGGAAGCGCTCGGGGATGTTGGTGAAGGGATTGGTCCGCATCCCGGGGCGGGGCATGCGGATGTACCACTCGCGCACTACCCACGTCCCGTTGGGGAGCCCCGCGAACATCACCTTGCCCCCCAGATGGCGCGAACGGAGGTCGGCGTCCAGATCCGCGTAATTGTACTCCAGCCACTGGAGCTCCGACGACTCCGGCTCCAGCCACATGACGCCGTCGATATCGATGTGCCCGCGACGTCCCTCCACGGGTTCGAAGGCGAGCCCGATGAGGCCTTCGGTTTCGTCCTCGCCCTCGCGCACGCGCAGGCAGTGGGTGTCGAGGAAGGCGTCCGAGAGCATCACGTTGGCGTCGGGGGCGTAGTAGTAGGTGCCGTCCTCCTCCTCCTGCACGAAGCCGTCCGCCATGAGTTCCTCGACGGGCCGCGAGACGAAGGTCTGGCGCTGCATGAGGTCGCTGAAGTTGCGCTGCTCGTTCATCACCGTTCGCGCGTCGGGGTCGAGGTCCCGCTCGTACCTCATGGTGACGTAGCGATAGACGGATGTCTCGTCGGTGAAGGCCGCCGCCGCGAGCGCCTTGCGCGCCTCTTCCCACACCCGGGCCACGTCGAGTCCACCCTCCGGACGCAGTACGCAGCGGCGCTCGCCTTCCACCGTGATGTTGTCCAGCGCGATCGCCTGCACCGGCACCACCATGTCGTGGAAGGCCGCCGCGCCGGCGGCCAGTTCGAGCGGTGGGGAGGTAATGCTGGCGTAGCCGATTCGGTCGGCGCGGAGCGTGTAGGTGCCGGTCCGCGGAGCGCGCAGCGTGAACCTGCCCAGGTCGTCGGTGAGGATGCGTCCCACCTGGGTTCCTTCGGCGTCGACGAGCACGATCATCGCGCCGGGCAAGGGGGTGCCGGCGCCCTCCTCCAGCACCCGTCCGCGCACGATCTGCGCGGTGGCGGCTGAGGCGGTGGCGGCGCAGGCGACAGCCAGCCAGGCGGCCGAAACCAACCATGAACCGACCCGCCCCGCGGTGCGGGGAGTCGATGCCGTGCCGCGGTGCATTGCGTCTGTCGTCATCCTGAGCATCCTCCTGACTGGACTGCACGGCATAGTTACCGCGATCCCGGCCCTCTTCCTATATTGAGTGAAATCACCGGTTGTTTCGTTGAGCGCAGGAGGTCCGGGATGTTCGGCCTGCCCCATGCATCGCTACACGATAGCGCACCACCTGTCCATACCGCGAAAGTGGTGGCGGCGAGCCTGGCCCTGATCGCCGGGCTCGCATCGCCGCTGATGGCGCAGGAGCGCGGCTTCCAACCCACGGACTACTACCGCATCGTGGGCGTGTCCGAGCCGGCGATGTCGCCGACCGGCGCGTACGTCGCCTTCACGGTCACGCGCGTGATCGAGGACGAGAACCGGCGCCACCGCGAGGTGTGGCTGCAGCCTCTCTCGGGCGGCAGGCCCGACGGCGAAGCGATCCGCTTCTCCGATCCCACCTCCGAAGCCAGCGGGCCGCGCTGGTCGCCGGACGGCCGCCTGCTCTCGTTCCGCTCGAGCCGGGGCGACGACCCCAACCCCATCTGGTTCCTGCGTGTGGACGGTCCCGGCGGGGAGGCTTTCCACATCGAGGGCGTGGAAGGCTCGCCGGTATGGTCGCCCGACGGGAGCAGCATCGCCTTCACCCGCGCCCCGGATGAGGACGGCGGGGACGACGACGACGGCAACCGCCAGATCGCGCCCGACGCGGTTACCGGCACGCTGGATGCGGAGCGCTTCGATGGCCACGTGATCACGGCCATGCGCTACAAGCGCGACGGAGTGCATCCCCTGCTCGCGCACTACTCGTTGCGCGACAAGACCCAGTTGTTCGTAGTGTCCGCCGACGGCGGCACCGCGCGCCAGCTCACCGACCTCGAGTTCGACGTGGGTGGGGTAGCCTGGTCTTCGGATGGCCGGCGCATCTATTTCACCGGCAACGAACGCCAGGACGACGAATACAACTCCGAGAACACGGGCGACATCTGGTCGGTGGCGGTGACGGGCGGGTCGGTTCGCCGCCTCACCACCAACCCCGGCAGCGAGTCGGCGCCCGCGCTTTCGCCGGACGGCGGCTCCATCGCCTACCTGTCCAGCCCCGCGCGCGGCGAGCAGTCCGACCTCATGGTGCGCGAAGTGGGGCCGGACGGCAGCATGCGCGGCCTTGCCGTCAACCTCACCGCGGGCTGGGATCTGCAGCCGGGAGCGCCCTCCTGGTCGGAGGATGGCAGCGAGCTCCGCTTCTCCGCCGGGATCGGGGGCAATTCCCACCTGTTCGCCGTTCCGGCGGCCGGAGGTGAGATCCGGCAGGTCACCGCGGGCGACCGCAGGCTGTCGGGCTTCTCGTTTACCGCCGACGACGGCGTGATGGCGTTCACCGCCACCGATCCGGTGACCCCGGCCGAGCTCTACGTGGCGGCCGGCGACGGCTCCACCGAGCAGAAGGCGACCGGCTTCAACGACGGCTGGCTCTCCGAAATCACGCTGATGCCCGCCGAGCGCATCGCATGGATGATGGACGACAGCATCGAGGTCGAGGGCTGGGTGGTGCGGCCGGTGGACGAGGTTCCGGGCCGCAGCTACCCGATGGTGCTCAAGATCCACGGCGGGCCGCACAGCGCCTACGGCAATACCTTCTTCCCGACCTTCCATGTGCTCTCCGCCGCGGGGCTCTACGTCCTCTACACCAACCCGCGCGGTTCCTCCGGCTACGGGCACGCCTTCCAGTACGCCACCCTCGAGCAGTGGGGCATCGTCGACCGCGAGGACTACCTCGCCGGCGTTGACGCCACGCTCGCGGCCTATCCCGCCATCGACCCCGAGCGCCTGGGCGTCTCGGGCGGGAGCTACGGCGGCTTCATGTCCAACTGGCTGACCGCCACCACCGACCGTTTCGCCGCCTCCGCCTCGAGCCGCTCGATCACCAACTGGGAGAGCTGGTGGGGCACCTCGGACGCCCAGGGGCTCACGGAGTACGAGTTCGGCGGCACCCCGTGGGAGGAGCGGGACCTGTACAGGCGCCTGTCGCCCATCTCCTATGTCGAGAACGTGACCGCACCCACCCTGCTCATCCACTCCGAGCAGGACTGGCGCACTCCGATGCCCGACGCCGAGCAGTGGTTCATGTCGCTCAAGAAGCTGCGCGTTCCCGTCGAGCTGGTGCGCTATCCCCGGTCCAGCCACGGTCTCTCGCGCACGGGCGAGCCCTGGCTGCTGGTGGACCGGCTGGAGCGCATCCGCAGTTGGATGGTGCACTGGCTGATCGACGAGGAGGAGACCGTTACGAGCCAGCCCCGGTAGCCGCGGAGGGAATGCACCAATCCCCGAGGGGCCTGCGCGAGCCCGGCAGCGGCATGAGGGAACCCGGAGCCATGCGCGAGTCCGGCGGCGAGCGCGCGGATCCGGCCCTCATCCTCGGGGCACGTCCTGCGAGTCCCGATGACGGCCTGCGCATCGGCACTTCCAGAGGCGGATGCCCCATCCACGCCTTCCGATTCGGCTCCGGGCCGCTGCGCGTGAGTCTCCTCGGGGGATGCCATGCCGACGAGCCCGTGGGGCCGGCGCTCCTCGCCAGGCTGTGCGGATGGCTGGGCGGGCTGGCTCCGGATCATCCGATGCTTGAGCGCTTCGAGTGGTGGATCGTGCCGCATGTGAATCCCGACGGAGCGGCGCGCAATCGCGCGTGGCAGGCCGGCGGGCTCGACTTCGAGTTGGGCGAGTACCTGGCGCACGTCGTGCGCGAACTCCCCGGGGACGACATCGAGTTCGGCTTTCCCGCGGACGCGGATGACAGGGGTGCGAGGCCCGAGAACCGGGCGGCCAGCGCGTGGTGGGCCAGCGCGGGCGGCGCATTCGATCTGCATGTCTCGCTGCACGGGATGGGGTTCTCGTCGGGACCCTGGTTCCTCATCGATCCGCACTGGATCGACCGGACCGCGCGCCTGCGTGCCCGCTGCAGGGAGGTGGTGCGCGACATGGGATACCGCCTCCACGACGTGGAGCGGGAAGGGGAGAAGGGCTTCGTGCGCATCGCCCCCGGCTTCTGCACGCGCCCGAACCACAACGCCATGCGCGAGCACTTCGTGGAGCTCAGGGACGAGGCCACGGCGGGACGCTTCCGCCCCAGCTCTATGGAGGCGGTGCGCTCGCTGGGGGGCGACACCCTCACGCTGGTAACGGAGATGCCGCTGTTCATCACACCGGGGGTCGGGGAGACGCTCGGTCCTCCGGATCCGGCGGCGGCTCGCTGGAAGACCCGCATCGACGGATGGAGGGCGGAGCTGGCTGCCGGCCGCGCGGCGCCCGCCGAGGTAACCCGCGAGGGTGCGCGGCTGGGGATCCGGCCCATGCCTGTGGCAGACCAGATGAAGCTGCAGTGGACGCTCGTGGAGGCTGGGCTCGAGACGGTCGCCGCCCGGGCGCGCGCGTGATGTCGACCCACGGCTTCGAACCCGCCGCCGACATCTTCCACGAGCGCCGCGCGCTGGTGCTCGACGCATTGGGAGACGCCGCCATCGTGCTTCCGGCGGCGGCCGACGCGTGCCGGCGGGGCGCCGATCCCTCTCCCTACCGCCCGGACTCCGAGTTCTTCTATCTGACCGGCTTCACCGAACCCGGAAGCGTTCTCGTCCTGCGCGGCTTCGCCGAATCGAAGCGCTCGGTGCTCTTCACCCGCTCCCGCGATGCGACGGCGGAACTCTGGGGCGGGAAACGGCTCGGCCCCGAGGCTGCCCGCGAGCAATTGGGTGTGGATGCCGGCCATCCCCTGGATGAGCTGGGGCAGGAGCTCGGTATCCTGCTCAAGGGAGCGAGCCACGTCTTCTTCCGGCTGAGATCCGATCCGTGGGTTGACCGCCTGGTGCGGGGCGCACTCGCGCATGCCCGCGCCCGCGGTGCGCGAAAAGGGTTGGGACCGCGCGGCGTCATCGACCCGGGCGAGATTCTGGATGAGATGCGGCTCCGCAAGGACGCAGGGGAGGTGGAGTCACTGCGGAGCGCCGCCGCGCTGACGATCGCCGGGCACCGCGCGCTCGCCCGAGAGTTGCGACCCGGGGTGGGGGAGTGGGAGCTGCAGGCGGCCCTCGAGGCGGTGTTCCGCCGGCACGGGGGCGCGACCCCCGCATATCCGTCCATCGTGGCGTCGGGCGCCAACGCTTGCGTACTCCACTACGCAGAAAACCGCCGCCGGGCACAGGCGGGCGAACTGGTGCTGGTGGACGCAGCCGCCGAACTCGGCCACTACTGCGCCGACGTGACCCGCACCTACCCGGTGGACGGGCGCTTCACCGCGGATCAGCGGGCCGTCTACGAGATCGTGGACCAGGCGCGCGCGGCCGCGATCGCCGCTGCGGCGCCGGGCGTGCCGGTGAACCTGGTGCATCGTGCCGCATGCGACGTGCTGGCCGGGGGACTGGCGTCGCTCGGCGTGGTGGCCACAGGGGGCGGCAGACCGGAGGACAGCACGGCCCTTCGCCGGTTCTTCCCGCACCAGACCTCCCACTGGCTCGGGCTCGACACCCACGACGTCGGCGACTACGCGGTCGACGGCACCTCCCGGCCACTCGAGGAGGGGATGGTGTTCACGGTCGAGCCGGGGCTCTACTTCCACGAGGATGCGGAAGGATCCGCAGCCCGCTTCGCCGGAATCGGCATCCGCATCGAGGACGACGTGCTGGTGACCGCCACCGGGGTGGAGAACCTCACCGCGGAACTGCCCACCGAGGTGGGTGCCGTGGAGGCGCTCATGGGGGGACGATGAGTAGAGTGCGGGGCAGCACCCTGCTGGCGCGCCTCCGCGCGGCCGAGCCGACCATCACCGTCGAACTGCGGCCGCCGCGCAGCGGCCTCTCCTACGCCGCGGGGATGGATGCCTGGATCGACATGTATCACACGCTGGAGCGCCTGGCGCGCGACGACCGCTACATCTTCCTCACCGACAACGCGGTCGACGCCGCCGAGGAGGAGAGCCTCGGCCATGTTGCCGCCAACCTGGCGCGCGGCGTGCCGGCGTCGCGCATCGTCCCGTTCCTGACCGCCAAGCACTCGCTGGACTACTGCATGATGTTCGCCCGGCGCGCAGTCTCGGGCGGCTGCGAGGCGCTGGCCGTGGTGGGCGGTGACACGACCGGGCCCCCGCCGCGCTGCGTCGAGCACGGGTATCAGTTGCGTGACCTCATCCGGTGCGAGTTCCCGTCGCTCACGCTGGGGGGATGGGCCAATCCCCACGCGGACCCGGCTGTTCAGGTCGACTACATCGCAGGCGGAGACTTCGAGGCGGACTTCTTCCTGACGCAGATCGTGTCGCATCACTCGCTGCCCACGGTCGAGCGTTTTCTGGAGCAGCTGGATCGCCGCGGTGTCGACATTCCCGCCATCTTCGGGGTCTTCTTCTACCGGAGCGCGAATCCGGGGACCCTGCGTCGGCTCAGCCGGTTTCTCCCGATCCCCGGCGAGCAGATCACTCGCGAGTTCGATGCGGGCGCGAGCGCCGCGGAGATCTGCGCCCGCAGCATCCGGGCGCTGCAGAAGGCCGGGGTCCGCAACATCTACCTTGCGAATCTGGGCTTCCGGAGCGTGGACCGGCGCTATCGCGCGATCATGCGGGCGCTGGAGGAGATGGGGGGCTGAGGGGCGCGCAACGAAAAACGGTGCGCGGCGCTCACGCGTTACCCGGGGCTTCGCCGATTCTTACCTGCGGGTCCCCGTACTTCTCGATGTACCCGCGCACCCGGTACTTCCTCGCCGTGTTGGCCGAACTCATGTAGCGGATCTTGCCGAACACCGGGCGCTCCGGGCCCCAGGCGCGGTCGTGGAGGCCGAGGATCCAGAGCATCCCGGTATAGGAGTTCGGGTCGCGTCCGTCGAGCGCGTACTTGTCGTTGAGTTCGATCATGATGCGGAGCGCTTCGCGCGGGCTCTCGCTCCACTCCAGGATCTTCTTGCCCCAGAGCATGCGCAGGTAGTTGTGGATGCGGCCTTCACGCCGCAGCTGGTTCTGGGCGGCGTTCCAGAGAGCGTCGTGCGTGCGTGCCTTCTCGAAGTCGGCGAGTCCGTATACGGCTTCCCGGGGATCCGAGGCGTGCTCCGCCAGCGTCTGGCGAGCCCAGCCGGGCAGCGCCTCATAGGTGTCGTAACGATCCACGTGGCGGCATCGAACGAACCCGAGCTCACGCCACGTAACAAGTTGATCCAAAAAGGCTTCTGCGCTCTCACTCATGCCCCACCAACCGGCGCGCCTCCCCCGCGCGTCGCGCGAGAGACGGGCAGGAGTCCATCCTTCGTGGCCCGCGATTCGGTCGAATACCTCCTGCGCGGAGATGTGGCCGAAGTGGAGGTAGGGGGAGAGCCGGCTGGTCGCGTTGCGCTCCGGATGATTGGCGTCGGTGGCATACCGGTCGAAGGCGCCCTCGACGAAGGCGGAGAGCCGGGCCGCCGCGGCCTCCGAACCGCCGCGAAGGTCGACGGGCGGGACCGAGTGATCGATGGGAAGGCGTGCGATGAGATCAGCGGGATCGCTCACGTCGGCGGCGGGCCATCGGTCGAGGATATCGGCAGGGACCTGCGCCTCGGAGGAAGGGGTGAGGATGTCCAGTGGATCGGGATGCGGGAGCCGCTCCAGGTGGGCGGGAAGCTCGCGCTGCAGGAATCGTCTGAACGCGTAGGCTGTTGCGAAGGGCGCGTTCGAAGCTCGCAGAGGAAGCAGGCCGTTGCCGTCTATTGCCTCTACGCGCACCGAAATCCGGTGCGCGGCCGCGTTCACCATCCGCGGCAGGAAGAAGGCGGGAAAGTCGTCGGTGACGATGACGGCCGCGTGCTCCGCGAGGGCTTCGACGAGTCCCTTGCCGGCGCCATCCGCAGGCTCGACGTAGGGGTAGTAGGCGACGCCCCGTTCTGCGAAGCGCGCCTCGTTGTCGATCATCCCGTCGATGACGAACCGGTGGAGGCGATCCGATGCCCACGGGTATCCTGCGCGCAGGGGTTCCAGCACGAGTAGCGGGAGTCCGCGGTCGACGCTGAGCTCGGCGGCCCGCTGGAGGCCGAAGTTCCAGCGCGTCCGGCGCGCGCCGATCATCCAGTACAGGATGAATGCGCCGCCGGCGACTGGAGCGTCGTTGCAGCGCTTGATGCGGGCCGGGGGCGTTCTCGAGCGTCGTGATCGCGGGCCCGCGTCGCCGTCTTCGTGGAGTGGCGCGCTCCTGCTCCTTTGGCGGGATGGTTGATGCGGCACCCGTGTGTCGGCCCCCTATGACGCGGGAGGCTGCGGGTCGGCTTCGCCCGTTCCCGTTGCCTTCGGACGAGATGCTCTCCTTCGGGAAGGCGCCAGCAGGTCCCTTCCGGTGCGTACCAGGGTGGAGAGCGGGGCGCTGCCGAGCAGAATCAGGGGCTTGTTCGACCCTGCGGCGACCGCGTGCGGGGTGCCCCGGAGGCTTCGCCGGCCGCCCGATTCGGTGCGCATGCCCATGACGATGAGGTCGGAGCCGCGGCCATGCCGGATGATGGTTTCTCCCGGGTCGGCGCCGGTTTCCACGACGATGTCGTAGGAGCCGGTGGCTTCGTCGCGCACCATTCTGTGAATCTCGCGCTCGAATCGGCGGCGTTCCTCCTTCGATGCCGAGGGAGGAGTGGTAGCGAGATACGTGATGGCTCGCCCCTTCGTGCGCGCCAGGCTGGCGAGCAGGCGGACCCGGGGGCGGCTGTGGCTCCGACGTCCTCCGAGGGGCACCAGGACCCGCTCCACATCGTCCATGCGCCAGCTTGAAGGGGTCCGCGCAACGACCACGTCGCAGCCGATCGCCGCGATGCGCCGCTCCAGCGCGGACTCGACGACCGGGTCGGAGAGGTTGGGCAGTCCGAGCAACACGGTCTCGCAACGGTGTTCCTCCGCGACGCGCGCGATCTCCGTCCAGGGATCGGGGGCGGTGGTGACGAGGATCTCCGCCATCATCGAGTGCTCCACGCTGTGCACCATGGACTTGCCCAGCACGGTCTGCGCGTCGATGACCCGGGATTCCGATGGGGACGCCGCGTCCGGCGGCGAGAGAACCGTGAGCAGCAGGACGCGGCCCGAGCCCGGCGTGCGCAGTGTTCCGGCGATGTCCACCAGGCTGGCGGCGCTGGCCGGGTTGGCGATGGGTGCGAGCACCAGCGGGCTCCGCCCCCGGAGCAGTGTTAGATGCGGATGCGTGGCCTCTGCGGAGACGTCGGTGAGGCGCGCTGCGGGGGCCAGGAGGGTGAGGTAGAACGCGGTGCCGATGGCGATCCAGGTCATCACGATGCTGCCGGCGAAGGGCACCGCGAAGATCTGGAAGGCCGCGAGCGATGCGCAGCACACGCCGCCCAGGACGGGCAGGAAGGGGATGCGCCGCGAGGCGGAGCGGTACTCGACCAGGACCGTCGCGACGTGCACCATGGCGAAGGAGATGAGGAAGATGAGGCTCGAGGCGGCGCCGGCGGCCGGGACCTCGCCGACGGCGATCGCGATCGCCGCCACCACCGTGCCCGTGACCACGACCGCCGTCGCGGGGGTGCCGCTCGACCCGCGCATGCGTGCAAGCCGGCGGGGCAGGGTGCGGTCGCGGGCCATGGCGAAGGCGACCCGCGACGCGCCCAGGAGGTTCGCCTGAAGTGCCGAGAGCATCGACAGGATCCCCGCGCCGATGACCAGCCAGTAGCCCGCCACCCCCATGTACTCCTCGACCGCCGCCGCCACCAGCCCTTCCGGGTTGGCCGCCGCCACCGCCGCCACCCCCCCCGCCCCCGCCGGTGTCCCCACCGTGGCGAACAGGAAGAGCATGGGCAGGTAGAGCGCGAGCGCGATGCCGAGCGAGAGGTACATGGCGCGCGGGAGGGTCCGCTGCGGTTCGCGCACCTCTCCCCCCACCGCGGCGATCAGGTCGAACCCCTGGAGCGCGATGAAGGTGTAGCCCATCGCCCGCACCACCCCGCCCGCTCCCTCCGTGAAGAACGGGTTGAGCCGGTCGGCCAGCTCGCCGGGCGACCCGGTGCCCCACGCCCACGCCCCGCCGGCGATGACCACCGCGAACACCACCACCTTGCCGATGGTCTCCGCGGTGCCGCCCCCCGCCGCGCGGCGGACCAGCGCGAGCATGTAGGCGCCGATGGCGATCGCGGCCGCGGCCAGGCGGGCGGTGTCGCCGCCCAGCCGGGTCTCGGCCAGTTGCGGCAGGGCGCGCAACAGCCCCTCCATGAAGAACGCCGCGAACCCGAGCGCATACAGCACCCCGGCCACGATCGAAGCGAACCACACCACCCAGCCGACCACGAAGGCCAGCTCGATCGAGAAGACGTTCTTGGCGTAGGTGTAGGTCCCGCCGGACTCGGGGAAGCGGCGGGCCAGGCGGGCGAAGCTGGCCGCGGTGAGCAGGGCGATGCCGCCGTTCATGGCGAAGGAGACCATGGCGCTCGGCCCGGCGACCGAGAAGGCGGTGCCCGCGAGCGCGAGGATTCCCCCGCCCACGATGGCACCCACCCCCAGGATGGTGGCGCCGAACAAGCCCATGTGCCGTTCCTGAACCTGCACCGCGTCCTCCGTATTACAACCGGCCGAGCAGTTCGGCCGCCCGGCTCAGGTCGTCGTCGGGCAGCCGGATGCGTACCCCCCGCACCAGGTGCCGCACTCCGGCGAACATCTCGCGCGCGATCGCCAGTCCTTCCGCACGGGCGTGCGCGGCGCTCCTGCGCTCGGCCGCCCGCATCCGTTGCACGATCCCTTCCGGCACCTCGACGCCCGGCACCTCGTTGGCCATGAACTCGGCGTTGCGCAGGGACGCGAGGGGAAGCAGGGTCGCGATTACCGGGATGTCGGTTTGGGCGCGCGCCAGGAAGTCCTCCAGGCGCCCGGGATCGAAGAGCGGCCGGGTGACGGCGAAGTCCGCCCCTGCGTCCACCTTCCAGGCGAAGCGGCTGAGCTCGAAGGCCTGGTCGACCGCCGCCTGATCGAGCCCGACCCCTGCCACCAGCTCGGTGGGCGCGCCGATGTCGTTGCCGCCCGCGTCCAGGCCACGGTTCAGGCGCTGCACCACGTTGACCAGACCGATCGAGTCGATGTCGGAGATCGCGGTGGAGTCCGCGTAGGGGCCCAGGTCGGTCGACTCGCCGCTCACGATCACCAGGTTGCGGATGCCCGCCGCCGACGCCCCCAGCAGGTCGCTGATCATGCCGTGCATGTCGCGGTCGCGGCAGACGTAGCGCACCAGCGGCTCGATGCCTGCGCGGTCGCCAAGCACCATGGCCGTGGTCAGGGCGTCCATGTGCGCCTGCCCGCGGGTGCCGCCGACCACGAAGACCGCGTCTACCCCGCCGTGCGCCAGCGCGCGCGCCTGCCGGGTAGTCTCTTCCATGAGCCAGCCGCGGGGGGCGGCGATCTGCACGGTGGTCACGAACTGTCCGGTGGCGAGCTTCCTGCCCCACGCGGAACGTTCGGCGAGCGGCACCGCGGACCTGCCCGTCCGCTCGGCTGCCCCGGCGCGCGCGGCCGCCCGCACGCGGACCGGCTGTACGCTGGCCACGTGGTCGCGGATCTTGCGCACGTGCGCTGCGGTGGTGCCGCAACACCCGCCCACGAAGCGCGCGCCGGCGGCGACCAGGCGGCGAGCGTACTGGCCCATGTACTCCGGGCTGGCCATGTAGATCTGACGGTTCTCGACCACCCGCGGCAGCCCGGCGTTGGGCTGGGCAGAGGCGGGCAGCCCGGAGCTCGCGGCCAGGCGCTCCACCGCGTCGAGCATGATCGCCGGGCCCACCGAGCAGTTGATGCCGGCCACCTCCACCCCCCACTCCGCCATCGCCGCCCCGGCGGCCTCCATGGTGGTGCCCCCGGGGGTGGCGCCGTTGTCGCCGATGGTGACCTGCGCCAGCACCGGCAGGTCGGTGAGCGAACGCACCGCCCGGAAGGCTGCCTCCAGCTCGCCCAGGTCGCTGAAGGTCTCGAGGCAAAAGCCGTCCACGCCGCCGTCAATCAGCCCCCGCGCCTGCCGCTGAAAGAACGCCACCGCCTCCTCGAAGGCCGTCGCCCCCCAGGGCTCGATGCGGATGCCGAGCGGGCCCATCGCCCCCACCACGGTGGCCCGTCCCGCCGCCGCATCGCGCGCGAGCTTTGCTCCCGCCCGGTTGATGGCTTCGGTGCGTTCCTCCAGCCCGAACCCCGACAGCTTCACCGGATTGGCCCCGAAGGTGTTGGTTTCGAGGATCTCGGCGCCGGCGTGCACATACTCGTCGTGAACCTCGCGCACCATCTCGGGTGTCGATAGGTTAAGCTCGTCATAACATACGTTTACGAACACACCCTTGCCGTAGAGCATCGTGCCCATGGCGCCGTCCACCACGTGCGCGCGCCCGTCGGCGATCAGGTCGCGCAGAGCAACGCTCACGGGTCGTACGCCAGGTTCGGGGCCAGCCACCGTTCCGCCTCCGGCACACCGATTCCCCGCCGGCGCGCGTAGTCCTCGACCTGGTCGCGCCCGATGCGGCCCACGCCGAAGTAGTGCGCCCGGGGGTGCGCGAAATACCATCCCGCCACGCTGGCCGCAGGGGTCATGGCGCAGCTCTGGGTGAGCCGGATGCCGGCGCGCGCAGTGGCGTCCAGCAACTCGAAGATGGTGCGCTTGCCCGTGTGGTCCGGACAGGCGGGATACCCTGGCGCGGGACGGATGCCCGTGTACGACTCGGCGATCAGCGCCTCCCCGTCCAGATCCTCGTCCGGGACGTATCCCCAGGCCTTCCTGCGCACGCGCTCGTGCAGCAGCTCCGCGAAGGCCTCGGCCAGCCGGTCGGCGAGAGCCTTGGCGAGGATGCTGGAAAAGTCGTCATGCTCCCGCTCGAAGCGGCGGCACAGTTGGTCCAGACCGGCGCCCGCAGTCACCGCGAACGCGCCCAGGTAGTCGGCGATCCCCGTCCCGCGCGGCGCCACGAAGTCGCTCAGGCACGAGTTGGGACGCCCCGACGCCTTCTCGAACTGCTGGCGCACCCCGTGCGCGATCGCCACCGTCTCGCTCCGCCCCTCATCCGCGTAGATCTCCACGTCGTCGCCGGCCGCGTTGGCGGGGAAGATGCCCACCACACCCCTCGCCTCCAGCAGCCCCTCGCGCACGATCTCGTCGAGCAGCGCGCAGGCGTCCCGATGCAGCACCGCCGCCTGCTCGCCCACCACGGGATCATCCAGAATAGCCGGGAACCTGCCCGCCATCTCCCAGGCCTGAAAGAAGGGGGTCCAGTCGATGTAGGGGAGCAATTCGGCAAGAGGGAAGGGGGCGAGCACCCGGATCCCGAGCCTCCGCGGCGCCACCGGCGGCTCCGATGCCCAGTCGATGGCGAGCTTTCGCGCGCGGGCCTTCTCCAGCGGAAGGATGCGGGCACGGGCCTGCTTGCCGGCGTGCCTGGCGCGCAGCTCCGCATAGCTCGCGCGGGTTCGCTGCAGGAAGGCGGGTGCCTCGCGCTCGTTCAGCAGCCGGCTCATCACGCTCACCGCGCGCGACGCATCGTGCACGTGAACCGCGGGCCCGGAATAGCAGGGCTCGATCTTCACCGCCGTGTGCGTGCGCGAGGTGGTCGCGCCGCCGATCAGCAGCGGCAGCCGGAAATCGAGCCGCTCCATCTCGGAAGCCACGTGCACCATCTCTTCGAGTGACGGCGTGATCAGCCCCGAGAGCCCGATGGCGTCGGCCCCCTCCTGGCGGGCGGTCTCGAGGATGAGCTCCGCCGGCACCATCACCCCCAGGTCCACCACTTCGTAGTTGTTACACTGGAGCACCACGCCCACGATGTTCTTGCCGATGTCGTGCACGTCGCCCTTGACCGTGGCGAGCACGACCCGCCCGGCGGCACGCGCCTGTCCGTTTCCGGCCTTCTCGGCCTCCAGGAAGGGCACCAGGTACGCGACGGCCTTCTTCATCACGCGCGCGCTCTTCACCACCTGCGGCAGGAACATGCGCCCCGCGCCGAAGAGGTCACCCACCTCGTTCATGCCGTCCATCAGCGGGCCTTCGATGACGTCCAGCGCCCGCTCGCGCGCCTGCCGCGCCTCCTCGGTGTCCTCGACGATGTGTTCCGAGATGCCCTTCACCAGAGCGTACGCCAGCCGCTTCTCGACCGGTTCCTCGCGCCACCCGTCGTCCGCGCCGCTCACCCGCTGCGCGACCCCCCGGTACTCGCCGGCCAGCCCGATCAGCCGCTCGGTGGCCCCGGAGTCGCGCGCCAGGATCACGTCCTCCACGGGTCCCAGCAGCTCGGCGGGGATCTGGTCGTAGACCGGCAGCGCGCCCGCGTTCACGATCCCCATGTCCATCCCCGCCCGGATGGCGTGGTAGAGGAACACGGAGTGCATGGCGTCGCGCACCGCGTCCGAGCCCCGGAAGGAGAAGGAGAGGTTGCTCACCCCTCCGCTCACCTTGCAGCCGGGAAGCTCGCGCTTGATGGCGCGGCACGCCTCGATGAAGGCGACGGCGTAGCGGTCGTGTTCCTCGATCCCGGTCGCGACGGCGAAGATGTTCGGGTCGAAGATGATGTCCTCGGGCGGGAAACCGACTTCGTCGGTGAGGATGCGGTAGGCCCGGTGGCAGATCTCCACCTTGCGCTCCAGGGTGTCGGCCTGCCCCTCCTCGTCGAAGGCCATCACGATCACCGCGGCCCCGTAGCGGCGCACCATGCGGGCCTGCCGGCGGAAGTCCTCCTCGCCCTCCTTCAGGGAAATGGAGTTGACGATGCCCTTGCCCTGCACGCACTTGAGCCCCGCCTCGAGGATGCTCCACTTCGAGGAGTCGACGACGATCGGCACCCGCGAGATGTCCGGCTCGGAAGCGATCAGCGACAGGAAGCGCACCATCGCCGCCTCGGAATCCAGCAGCCCCTCGTCCATGTTCACGTCGATGAGCTGCGCGCCGTTCCGAACCTGCTGGCGCGCCACCTCGAGCCCGGCCTCGAAGTCGCCCTCCTTGATGAGCCTGCGGAAACGGGCCGAGCCGGTGACGTTGGTGCGCTCGCCGATGTTGGCGAAGAGCGAGTCGGCGCCCAGGTTGAGCGGCTCGAGCCCGGAGAGGCGGGAGCGCCGCTCGATGCGCGGCGGGCGGCGCGGAGGGAGGTCCGCCACCGCCTCGGCGATGGCCTCGATGTGCGCCGGAGTCGTGCCGCAGCATCCTCCCGCGATGTTCAGGAAGCCCGCGCGCGCGAACTCGCCCATCTGGCCGGCCATCGACTCCGGGGTCTCGTCGTACTCGCCGAGCTCGTTGGGCAGGCCGGCGTTGGGGTGGCAGCTCACAAGGAGGTCGGCGCGGGTGGCGAGTTCCTCCACGTGCGGGCGCAGGGCGGCCGCGCCGAGCGCGCAGTTGAGGCCGATGGCGAGCGGGTCCGCGTGACGCACCGAGTTCAGGAACGCCTCCACCGTCTGCCCGGAGAGGGTGCGGCCGCTCGCGTCCACCACCGTGCCCGACACCATGACCGGGACGTCCAGCCCGCGCCGGTCGAGCAGCGAGCGGACCGCGAAGAGCGCCGCCTTGGCGTTCAGGGTGTCGAAGACGGTCTCGACCATGAGCACGTCGACATCGCCGTCCAGGAGGCCGCGCGCCTGCTCGTCGTAGGCTGCCGCGAGTTCGTCGAAGGTGACGTTGCGGAAGGCCGGGTCGTTCACGTCCGGAGAGATGGACGCCGTGCGGTTGGTGGGTCCCAGGATGCCCGCCACGAAGCGCGGCCGGGAGGCGTTGCGCGCGGTGAAGGCGTCGGCCGCGGCCCGGGCGAGGCGCGCAGACTCCAGGTTGATGTCGTAGACCGCCGTCTCGAGGCCGTAGTCCGCCATCGCGACCGAGGTGGCGTTGAAGGTGTTGGTCTCGACGATGTCCGCCCCGGCGGCCAGATAGCCCTCGTGGATCTCGCGGATGACCTCGGGCCGGGTCAGCGAGAGCAGGTCGTTGGCGCCCTTGAGCGGGTGGGGGTGGTCCACGAAGCGATCGCCCCGGAAGTCGTCCTCGTCCAGCCGGTACCGCTGGATCATCGTGCCCATCGCGCCGTCCAGGACCAGGATGCGGTCCTCGAGGGCATGCTCCAGCGCGGTCACGCGCCGGGCGCGGACGGACGGGTCGGGGGCAGGGGCAGATGCGGAGGTAGTCATGGCGTCAGTATAGTAACGGAAGGCGTCTCCGATACCGCAGGAGCGAGCACCGGGTCCCGCCAGGAACTTTCGGGTCCGGTTGCCGTTTACTCCGGGAGCGCATGCCGGTGCGCCGAGCAGGCTTGTCGTTGCACCGGAAAGACCGGTCGGCGCGCGGGAACGATCGCCGTTACGCCGGGAACGCCTACAGCAACCCCGGGAGGGTCATGGAAACCGTCCGCATCCCCAATCAGGCGACCTACTCGCCCATTTCGCTGACCGACCTGATGGTCGCGGCGCCGCTCGCTTCGCGCATCCTGCTGGGGGCGACACCCCCGGGGCGCGCACTCCAGGCCGTGGCGCTGGGCGCCTACGCGGGGAGCGTGGCGGTCGACTGGTTCGCCCGCCGCAACGTGCGCGCCATCGACTTCCTGGACACCTTCGGAGCGGACGTGAAACATCTCACACCGATGCCCGAGCAGGAGCGCGAGCGCGAGGTCGAATGGCTCACGGAGCGCGTGAACGACGAATACACCGCCGAGCGCATCCCGCGGGCGGAAGTCGCGCGCCTGATCAACCGGCACCTGACCGACTTCATCGCCGACATCACCGACCAGCGCGTCGAAACCAGTTCGGAGATACGTCAGTTCACCCTCGCGGGACTCGTCTTTCCCTTCGCCCTCGGCACCTGCGACATCTTTTCGGGCGACGTGTCCATCCTCCGGGACGCGGGTGTCTTCGAACCGCACATCATCGCGCACGAGTTCTCGCACCGGAAAGGGTATCTGAAGGAGCTGCACGCGCAGGTGCTGGGATACCTGTCGATGGTCGGCTCGGGCGAGGCGGTGCTGGTGCAGTCGGCACGCTGCGAGCGGCTCCACCGCAATCTCTGGGTGCTGGCGGACCGCGAGCCGGTGCGCTACCGGACGATGATCGAGGAGGGAGCGCTGCGCGAGGAACTGCGGGACGACTTCATGGCACTGCATCCCGAGGATGGACCCGCCGAGGGAACGGTGGCGAACCTGATGCGCCGCCTCTACGACGAGCGCATGAAGCTCACCGGCCAGAACGGACTGTCGGACTACGACGAAGGCTTCACGAACTTCCTGTACACGAGCGAGAGACGAGCTGCGGAGGCATAGCGGCACAGTTCGGCGCGCCTGGGAGACGGGCAGGACTGCACAGCTGGAAGGAACGCAATGATGGGTAATGGCAGGATGTACTGGACGGCGCTCGTGCTGGCGTTGGTGTTGGGCGGCTGCGCGACGACTCCGCCGGTCGAGGAGACGACCGGCTGGCTGGTCGAGAAGGTCGTGGAGGTGGAGGGGGTGGATGCGATGCGGATCCGCAACCAGAGTGGACCGTTCCTCGCGAAGCTGTGGGCGCAGGCGGCCGCTCGGAACATGGTCATCGCATACCAGTATCGGGGGATTACGCTCGTCAGGATGCATCCGGATGGGCGCTACGTCCTGGGGAGGGGTGGAGGCCCGGGGGTGCCCGTCCGCGGGCCGGTGACCGCCGCCAGCAGAGCCCCCTGGGATACCGTCGGGACCTTCTCGATCGTCGGCTACGACCCGGAAACCGAAGAGGTCGGAGTGGCGGTCCAGTCGCGGGTATTCAGCGTGGGCAACGGGGTCATCTGGGGCGAGGCCGGGGTCGGGGTGGTGGCCACCCAGGCCGTGGTGGACGTGAGCTACGGCCCGCAGGCACTCGCGCTCCTGCGCGAGGGATATTCGCCCGCCGAGGTGGTGGAGCGCGTCCTGGCCGCCGACCCGAATCCCGACCCGGAGCGGTGGAGCATCGAGGGCCGCCAGTTCTCGGTCATGAACGCACGCGGCGAGATGGCGACCCACACCGGCCCGCGCGCCAGCGATTGGGCGGGGCACCGCATCGGCCGCTACACCTCCGCGCAGGGCAACATCCTGGCCGGTCCCGCCGTCGTGGACGACATGGTCACCGCCTTCGAGAACACCCCCGGCCACCTCTCCCAGCGGCTGGTGGCCGCCCTGGAGGCCGGTCAGGCGGCGGGCGGCGACACCCGCGGCATGCAGTCCGCAGCCCTGCTGATCGTCAAGGAAGACGGCGGCGTCTGGCTCAACAACGACGTGGTTCTGCGCCTCCAGGTCGACGACCACGCGGAGCCCATCGCCGAGTTGCGCCGGCTCGTGGAGATGGCGGTCGAGCGGCGGGCGCGGAGGCGGCGGTAGGTGGACTAACGCCCCTCCACCAGCCTTCCACCCTCCACCCAGATCTCACCCCCCACCGTCACCGTCGCGTCCGCGAAGAAGTTCCAGCGCACGTAGCCGCCCCCGACTGACCCGCCCAGCTCGGTGTTGTCGCCCAGCGACAGCCGCACCACGGCGTCCCCGTAGCCGTAGTACGGGATCCACTCCTCGCCCTCGGGAATCGCCAGCAACGGGTTGAACCCCACCCCCAGCTCGCGGAAGGTCCGGCCCGCCTCTCCGGCTTCGTCCATCTCGCGCACGACCCCGTCACGCCCGGCGTCGGCCTCCACCTCCACCACGCGGCCTCCCTCGAAACGCAGGACCACCCCTTCCGCGCGTTCACCGCCCCACAGCGCGGGGGGGAAGGCGATCTGCCCCACCACCGTTTCCAGCAGCGGCAGGACCCTCGCCGCGCCCGCGGGAATCTCCACCTCGCGATCGATCAGGTTGCGCGCACGTTGCGCACGCGCAGCCGACGCGTCCCCGTCCTGGCGCGTCACCGGTCCGTCGTCCACAAGGAAGGTGATGTCGGTACCGGCGGGCGTCGTCACCCGCACGGGCCCGCTCGTGAGCGCCGCCTCGAAGGCCACCAGCGCGTCGGCGAGGGCCGCGTAGTCGGTGTCCAGCACGGCGGTCCGGTAGACGCGATCCACCCGGTCGTCGACGGCAAGCTCCACCATCTCGAACGAGGTGGCGCCGGCCCAGTGGAAGTGAACGGTCCGCCCCCGCCCGCTCCGCAGCACGTCCTGCAGCGCGCGGTACACGTCGTTGTCCCGCGTCGGGTCCGCCGCGGCCCCCGGGAGCTTGACCGCGACATCTACCGTGGCGAGCGGCTCCGCCCACCCCTCCGGCGCAGTCTCCAGGGCAGCCGCGAACTCTGCGGGCCGACCTGCTGACGGGTCCGCTCCCGCGACCGCCTCATCCGCCCCAAGCACTGCGCCACGGACATCGACCGCACCCAGATCCACCCCGCCGGCCGCCCTGACGCCGGCGCGCAGCAACGGGACGATTGCATCCCAGCGGTTGCCGCCCTCCCCGACCAGCAGGACGCGCTCACCGGGCTGCAGGTCCATCCGCGCGAGGAGGGCCGCCGAGAGGGCTTCGAAGTCGAGGCCCTCGCCAGCGTCGGCGTCGCTGCTGCCTTCGGGCGCGCACCCCGAGAGCGCGTGGATCAGGAAGATCGCCAAGGCCGTTGATACTATGCGACGTCCGTCCGTGATACTACTGCGCATGAAGCCTCCTCATATGCCCGACGCCGGCACTACCCGCCCGCCCGCTCGATCATCGCCGCCACCTCCCGCATGCGCGCCGCCAGGTCCCGCACCGCCGCCACGTACACCCGCTCCCACCCCGGAAGGTCGGCGCGGTCGTTGGTCTCCAGCTCGTATCGCAGCCCCGGAAGCATCCACGACGCGTACCCGCTGAAGGGGTCGGGCGAGACGTAGATCGAGCGGCTCCACGGGCGCCCCTGGAGCCCGCGGTCGTTCAGCCACGCCTTCTCCAGCCCGATCAGCGCCCGGTTCACGGCCTCGGCGGCGGCGGGGTCGACGTCCCCGGACGCGATCCAGAGGTCGCGGGCGGCCACGAGTTCGGCGGCGGCCTCGTCCAGCTCCCGCGTCGACTCGGCAAGGGCGGAGAAGTCCACGCGCAGCCCCCGTGCCTCGGCCACATCGTTCAGAGTGCCCACGTGGGTGCGCGTGTCCGACGCGTAGCGGGCCACGTCGTACGGGAGCACGTCGGCGTTGGCGAAGCGCAGCGCGAGGATGCCGTCCGCGCGTGCGATCATCGGCCCGAAGACGAAGTCGGTGTCTCCGAACCGCTCGTACCAGGCGAAGTTGTCGTAGTTGGAGTGGTACACTCCGCCGGGATTCCCCGACGAGAGCGCCCCGGACGGCACGCCGGCGTGCGTGTAGAAGCCCACGTGGTCCGACCCGCCGCCCAGGTTGCCCATCGCCGGCTCCTCCGCCTCGTCGGCGGTGCTCTCGAGCCACCAGTCCAGGATGGTGCCGTCCTCGCCCGGATAGGCCACGCGGCCCACCGCCTCGATGATCGGGCCCTTGAGCGAGGGTGACGAGGACGCGCCGAACCGCCCGCCCGACACCGCCCCGTCGGCGTTGATGTACGCGATCGCGTTGGCCTCCAGCTCCTCGCGGAAGTGCTCCACCCACTCGGTCGAGCCGATGATGCCGTACTCCTCGGCGTCCCAGTGCGCGATCATGATCGAGCGCCGGGGCCGGCACGCCTCGTCCCGGGCCAGCGCGCCGAGCGCCTCCGCCAGGGTGAGGAGCATGGCGGTGCCTCCGTTGGGATCGATCGCGCCGAATCCCCAGGGGTCGTAGTGCGCGCCCAGAATGAACCACTCGTCGGGGAACTCGCTTCCGCGCAGCGTGCCGACCACGTTGGTGGCGCGGGTCAGCCGGCGCGGCTGATTCACGCGCACGCGCACCGTGAGTTCCGGTCCGCCGGTCAGGCGGTAGTCGAGCTCCATCCCGGCGCTCCACCCGGGCGGGGTGGCGCGCCCGGTCATGCGCGACAGGATCTCGGTCGCCGCCTCGTAGCCGATGGGGAGCACGGGGATGGTGTGCAGCGCCACCTCCGACGGGTCGAGGCGCTCCACCTGGATGTCGCCGTCCAGGGGCAGCGCCGGAACGAACGGCGTGAGCGGATCGCCCGTCCAGGGAAGGGTGAGCACCGAGCCCCGCTGGATCGTCTGCCCGTTCATCATCGGGCCATCCGGATAGGCGTCGATATCGGAAAAGCCGGGATCGTTGAACATGACCACGCCCGCCGCTCCACGCTCTTCGGCGAACAGCACCTTGTAGCCCCGGAAATTCCCGCCGTAGCGCGCGATGACGACCTTGCCGGCCACCGACACGCCCATGGAGTCGAGTGCCAGGTAGTCCTCGCGCCGCCCGAAGTTGGCGTAGACCACCTCGGCCGTCACGTCGCCGGACCCCGAGTAGGCGTTCCACCCGTTGAGGAGGTCGGGATGGCCCGAAAAGCGGTCCTCCGGGAGCTCGGGTTCGCGGTTCGACAACTGCATGGACACGGGGGTGACGATGTGCACCTCCACGTCGTCGGTAAGCTCGGGCAGGTACACGTCGTAGGGGTGGCGCTCGACCTCCAGGCCCGCGCGCTCCATCGCCCCGGCCAGGTACTCGCCGACGCGCTGCTGGGCCTCCGAGCCGGCGGGGTGGGGGTTTGCGGTGATGGTGCGCAGATGCTCGCGGAACGAGTCGCTGCGGGGCAGCTCCAGGAAGCGGGCCTCGCACACGAGCTGCGAGGCGGCCCGGGCTTCCGTGAAGCCGGTGGGGGAAGGTTCCTGGGACGTGGCGGGCGTTGCGGCGGCGAGCGCGGCCGCGAACATCAGCGCGATCGGCGCGTGGAAAGCGCAGGGGCGGTGGACGATGGGACGGGGGGCCGTGGAGCGGCTGGGATGGCGCATGTGCGTGTGGGGTCGGGGTGGCGGATGCGGGGTGGAAGGGAACGGACGGTGCTCGTTAGCGCTCGTTGCCGTCCGTCCCGCCCGCAAAGTGCATCAACCCGCGGGGGTGCCGCCACCTCCGGGCCCGCCGGACACGCGCGCGATACCCTCCGCCTTCTTCGTCACGGCCCTGGGCACCTCGGTCGGGGTCGCGCCTCCCAGCAGCTGTTCCGCGAAGTCGAGGCGCTCCTCCACCGACCCCAGGTGGTAGGCGATCTCGGTTACGTCGCGGCGGATTCCCTCGAGTTCGGCACGGGTCGGGGCGCCGGTTGCGCTCACTCCCGGAATGCGGCGCATGAAGAACTGGGCGAGGAGGATGCCGGCCGCGCCGATCATGCCGCCGGTGACGAAGACGGATACCAGCACGATCAGGATTTCCGCTTCCATGCCTTCCCGCCCCGTTCGAGGAAACCGGCGCCGGCGCCGCGGCTCGAAGCGCCCGCGCGCGACTCGTTTATCGCATGAACCCGCGGGATGGTTCCCCGACCGGTCTTCCCCGGGCCCATCGAGGTGAGCCTCAACGCCCTTGCCCCGCTTTCGGCGACGGATTCACTTGTGCACCACTGTCCCGGGCAACCGCCGTGTCGTCCCTCCATCCGAACAGAGCCCTACCATGAACGCCATCGTCAGGTTTCTCTCCCGTCCGATTTCGCCCGCGCCGCGCGCGTTTTCGCCCCTCCTCATGCTCATCGCGCTCGCGCCGCGCCCCGCGGAGGCGGCTCCCATTCCGGCCCCGCAGGAGTCCGATGCCCAGGCCGGTCCGGCGAACTACGAGCTCGCCGCCCGCTTCGCGCCCTACCGAATCAGCGAGATGGTGCATTCGACATCGGTCGATCCGCAGTGGATCGAGGGCACCGACAGGTTCTGGTACGAGTGGGAGAACGCCGACGGGACGTTCTTCTACATCGTCGATCCCGGCGCCGGATCGCGCACCCTGCTCTTCGACAACGACCGCATCGCCGCCGAACTGACGCGCATCACCCGCGATCCGTGGGACGGGCAGCATCTGCCCATCCGTAACATCCGCTTCATCAGCGACAACATCCTCCACTTCGAGGTGGAATCCTCGCAGGACGAGGAGGTGGAGGATGAGGACGAGGAAGTGGAGGAGGATCAGGACGAGGAGGAGGACGACTCGGGCAGTTCGACCCGCAAGCGCGTGCACCACTTCGAGTACACGGTGTCGACCCGGACGCTGCGTGAGCTCGAGGACTACGAGGCGCCCGACAATCATCCGGACTGGGCCAGCGTGTCCCCTGACGGCCAGACCGTGGTCTTCGCCCGCGACCACAACCTGTTCATGATGAGCGGCGACGACTACGAGCAGATTCTCGAGGCCCGCCGGGCCAAGTCCGGGGACGAAGCCGACGACGCCGAGGACGATGTCGAGGTCACCGAGACCCAACTCACCACCGACGGCGAGCAGTACTACACCTACGAGGCCAACTACACCGGCCGCGGCGAGACCAACGTCTCCCTCGAGGAGGAGAAGGATGACCGCAAGGCGGCGTCGATCTCGTGGGCCAAGGACTCGGAGCGCTTTGCGCTGATCCGGCGCGACAACCGCGAGGTGGGCGAGCTCTGGGTGGTGCACGTGGTGGGGAATGGCAACGACCGCCCGGAGCTCGAGACCTACTCCTATGAGATGGCCGGGGAGGAGTCGGTGACCCAGGAGGAGATCATCGTCTATGACCTCGCCTCCAAGAGCCAGGTGACGGTCTCGCACGAGCCGTGGAAGGACGAGGATCTGCGCATCACGGCGCAGCGTCAGTTCGACTACCCGGACTCCGAGGAACCTGACCGCTCGCTGTGGATCTCCGACGACTCCGAGGAGCTCTACTTCGTGCGCCTGAGCCGGGACCGGCACCGGGCCGCGGTCATGGTTGCGGACGCCGGCACGGGCAACGCGCGCATGCTCTTCGTGGACAGCCTGAACACATACATCGAGACGCGCCCGGTCGAGATGCTCGCGGGCGGCGACATCCTGTGGTGGTCGGAGCGGGACGGCTGGGCCCACCTCTACCTGTACGGGCCCGACGGGGAACTGAGGCAGCGGCTCACCGAGGGGCCCTGGCACGTGGACGGCATCGTCGGCGTGGACGAGGCGCGCGGCTTCGTCTTCTTCACCGGGCAGGGCCGGGAGGAGGGCGAGGATCCCTACTACGCGCACCTCTATCGGGTGAGCTTGAACGGGACCGGGCTCACGCTGCTGAACCCCGGGAACTTCGACTTCCAGTCCGAGATGGGTGAGTCGAACCGCTACTTCGTCAGCAACTACTCGCGCGTGAACACGGCTCCCACATCCGCGCTGTTCGACGCCTCGGGCCAGCGCATCATGGACCTGGGCGAAGCCGACTTCGGGGCCCTGGATGCGGCCGGATACCACTTCCCCGAGCCCTACCAGGTGGAAGCCGCGGACGGCGTAACCGACATCTACGGGGTGATGTACAAGCCCTACGACTTCGATCCTTCGAAGACGTATCCCATTGTGGCGTACGTCTATCCGGGACCGCAGACCGAGTCGGTGTCGAAGTCGTGGTCGGCCAACCCGTACGAGCAGGCGCTCGCGCAGTTCGGCATGATCGTCGTGACCATGGGGAACCGGGGCGGCCACCCCGATCGCTCAAAGTGGTACCACAACTATGGATATGGCGACCTGCGCGACTATGGACTGGCTGACAAGAAAGCAGTCATCGAACAGTTGGCCGACCGCCACGACTTTATAGACATAGACAAAGTGGGAATATACGGCCATTCCGGCGGCGGCTTCATGTCCACCGCGGCCATGCTCGTCTATCCCGACTTCTTCAAGGTGGCGGTGTCGTCGGCGGGCAACCACAACAACGACGTGTACAACCGGTCCTGGTCGGAGACCCACCACGGCGTGAAGGAGGTCGTGGACGACGAGGGCAATGTGAGCTTCGAATACGACATCGAGCGCAACTCCGACCTCGCCGCCAACCTCAAGGGCCACCTCCTGCTCACCACCGGCGACAACGACAACAACGTGCACCACGCCGGCACCTTCCGCATGGCGGAGGCCCTCATCCGCGCCAACAAGCGCTTCGACTTCTTCATCTTCCCGGGCCAGCGCCACGGCTTCGGCGACATGAGCGACTACTGGTTCTGGCTGCGCGCCGAGTACTTCGTGAAGCACCTGCTGGGCGACACCCGCTGGGACGTGGACATCATCCCGTTGCAGATGAACGCGCCGCAGACACGCTGAGCGGGGGATCCGAGCACGACCGGACGCACCTGCGATGCCGACCGAGCGCCGCCGCGGAGCAACCGCGTTGGAGGGTTACGGAGCATGAGATCAGCTTCCCTTCGCCGACAGCTGCTGGCGGCCGCGTGTCTCGCCCTCTGCGCGACTTCCGGCTGCCGGCCCGACCCGGACCCCGCCGGACTGTCGGAGGCTCACGCCGCCGCGGTCCGCGACAGCGTGTCGAATGCGCTCGATGCGTTTCGCGAACTCGGCTCGAGCCCGGACCCGACGGTGGTCGCCGGCTTCTACTCCGAGTCCCCCGCGTTTCGGTTCTATGAGAGCGGGGCGCTGCGCTACGAGTCGGCGGCCGACGTGCGCGCCGCGCTCGAGGGTCTCGGCCCGGGAATGCGGGTCACCACGGAGTACTCGAGCACCGACATCGAGGCGCTGGCGCCGGGTGTCGCGCTCGTCCGGTCTCTGTTCGAGAGCACGCTCGAGGGCGAAGACGGGTTCGCGTTCACGTACGGCGGGGCGATGACGACGGTCTGGGTCCACGAGGCCGACGGGTGGCGCATCCTGAGCGGCCACACCTCCGCGCCCGTCCCGCGGGCAGGCGCGGAGGACGGGGCTCCGTGACAGGGCGGAGGCTGACTCGCCGCACCTTCCTCAAAGGCGCACTCGCCGCGACCGGACTCGCGCCCGGCGCGTCCTCACTGGCGAAACTGCGTGGTGTTCCTTCGCACCGCGGCGCCACCGCCGCTGATTCTTCGCGGCGCGACGAGAGAGTCCTCATCATCGGCGCAGGCATGGCCGGCCTGGCGGCTGCCGCCGAACTCCGTGAGTTCGGATTCGCAGACGTTGCGATTCTGGAAGCGCGTGACCGAATCGGCGGGCGCCTCTGGACGGACGCCATTGGCGGCAACATTTCCGTCGATCTCGGGGCATCCTGGATCCACGGCGTAGACGGAAACCCCATCACCGCCATCGCCAGGGAAAACGGCATCGGGACGCACCCCACCGACTACGACAACGACGTGGTGCGCTTCCACAATGCCGAGAGGCCGTCACCATCCACCGGGCGGGCGCTGCGCCGGTTCTGGCGGCTGGCGGAGGGCCAGCCCGGCACCAACCTCCAGTCCGTCTACGAACAGCTGCTCGAGATCGAGCCGCTGACGGCCCCTGACCGGCGCTACCTGGACTATCTGTTGAACACCATCGTCGAGCACGAGCACGCCGCCGACCTGCGGAACCTCTCGCTGGAGAGCATCCAGGGCGGAGATGAGTATGGCGGCCACGACGCGGTGTTTCCGGGCGGATACGGACAGGTCGCCGACATTCTGGCGGATGGCCTGGACATCCGGTTCCGGGAAGCCGTGACGGAGATCGACTACGCGGGGACGGACATCATCCTGACGACGGCCGCCGGTGCGACCTTCGAGGCCACCCGAGTCGTGGTGACGGTTCCGCTCGGAGTGCTGAAGCAGGACCTCATATCGTTCCTGCCCGCGTTGCCGCTACGGAAGCGCGACGCGATCGATGGCCTGGAAATGGGCGTGCTCAACAAGACGTGCCTGCTGTTTGAAGACGTGTTCTGGGACAGCGACGTGGAACTCATCGGTTACGTCGGTGCCCGGAGAGGGCAGTGGGCCGAGACCCTCAACCTGTATCCTTACACGGGGCATCCGATTCTGATGATGTTCAACGCCGGGGCCTACGGCGCTCGGATCGAGGGGCTTTCAGACCAGGAAGTCATCGCGCAGGCGGTTGCGGCGCTCGCGAGCATGTATGGCGTCATCCCGCCGCCCGTGGATGCCCTCATCACACGTTGGCGCTCGGATCCGTGGGCCCAGGGGTCCTACTCGTACGTCGCGGCCGGATCCTCGTATCAGCGATACGCCGCACTGGGCGAGCCCATCGGCGGCAAGCTGTTCTTTGCCGGTGAGGCGACACACGTGGAATTCCCATCGACCGTGCACGGCGCGTTTCTCTCGGGCATTCGCGCAGCCCGCCAGCTCGCTGCGCTCCCCGCGCGCGGTGGCGAGGGAGACGTCTAACCGGACGAGAACGGCGTCCAGCCCGAGGCTATGGCGGGCTCGCGTATGATGCGGAGGTCGGGTGGGGTGATGATCTCGCAGGTCGGGCCGGGAGCGCGGGCGAGGCGGCGGTCGAGGGTGAGCAGCGGGCAGGAAAGGGCCTCGGCGAGCGCTACGTACCACGCGTCGTAGATGGTGATGTTGTGGCGCAATTCCCATATGCGGTCTGCCAACGGGGCGAACGGGTAGAACTCGATCTCGAGCGTGAGCAGGTCGCGGCGCGCGAGAGCCGCTTCAAAACTCGGAAGATGCCCGGTCAACTCCATGCGGCGAAGCGCGTTGCTTGCCTCGGCCGGAACCATCTGGGGAGCCGCCATCGAACCCTTCCCGCACGCCTCCGCGATCGCGGCCTCGGACCAGGTTCCATCCGGTCCCAGGTGCGCGACGGCCGCCGCGAGCACCGACCCATCGACGACGACCGTCACTTCCGATCGGCGTCCCGCGCGCGCAGAATCTCCTCGGTGGTCACGCTGTTCTTCATCGCGCGCTTGTGGGCGCGGACGTCCCTGAGCCACTCCTCGATCGAAGGCTTGGCCGCCAGCCGCACCAGTTCGCCACGCAGGTACTCCTGCATGGACTGGCCTTTCGCGGCAGCGCGCGCGGCGATCTTGTCGCGCACGTCCTCGGGCACGCCTCGGATGGTGATCTGAACGCTCATGACAGCATTTTAGTGTCACAGACATCAATCTGCAAGCACCGGCCGATGGCCGTCAGCGTCGCCAGGCTCCCGGACCCGGAATCCCGCGACTGAAGAGCACCTCGGTGCCGGGATCCCGATCCACCGCCTCGTCCGCGTCGGCCTGCGTCTCGATGCTCGGCGGAAGGTCGCGCAGGATGGCCCGAATGCGACGGGTGCCGGGGTCGCGCAGGATCGCCATCGGACGGCGGCTGTCCTCGTCCAGCGTGGCCGATCCGCCCGGTCCGGTGAGCGTGACGCTGGCCAGGCGGCCCTCCCAACCCGGTTGCACCGGAAGCATGAAAAGGAAGCTCGAGCTGCCGTCGCCATCGGCGATGACCGGCATCTCGAAGTCGAGAGAGAAGAGCACGCTTCCATCGCCGGCCCGACCGGCAACCCGGTAGTCACCGGTCGCGTTCGGGAGTGAGGGCGGAGCGGCGATCACGAAGACGGGCTCCAGGAAGGGCACGCGGTCGGCGTTGACGCCGCCCCAGAGGAGGAGGGACTGGATGGGGATCGTATCCCGCGCCGTGGTGCCGCCCACTGCGAGGCTCGGCTGGGAGCGGGCGTTCCCGGGGTCGTGCAGGCGTGGGTGGGTGTCTTCCGCGTTCAGAGCCCCGAGCGCCGCGCCAGCGGCCAGGAGGAACAGCGCCGGGATGGCGATGCGGATGCGGGTGCGGTGCGGGGTCCTCATGACTGCTTCCTACCCGCCCGATCCAGATCCGGTGCCCGGGATCACGCGGTCCTTCCTGCGCCTACGGGCCGCCGCATCGCGCCCGTGACCGCGGCCCCGCCTACCTCGCGAAGCTCCTCCGCGGCACCCGGCACTGCGGCCACGCCCCGCGCCTGCCGTTGTTCGGGTTCACCGGAAGCACCCGCTGGGTCACATCCATGCGCTCCGGGTCCTCCGACGCCATGTAGGTCAGCATGGCGGCCAGGGTCGCGTTGTTGCGCAGATCGTCAAAGACGATCTTGTCGAAGGTGTCGCGGTTGGTGTGCCAGGTGTACTGGCGATAGTCGGGATAGTTGGACTGGAGCCGGAACCCGGGCGCGGGCTTGCAGATGAAGGACATGTGGTCCGAGCCCCCGGTCTCCGGCACCCCCGGGACATCCAGCTCGATATGGCCGGTGATCTCCGGGGGGATGCGCTCGAACCAGCGGGCGAAGTGCTCGCCGGCGCCCAGGAAGCCCTGCATGCGGATGAAGTCGATGCGCCAGGTGCCATTGTCCTGATTGAACGAGGCCTGAAGCCCGTCCACCACCTCGGGGTTGTCGACCGAGAATGCGTTGGAGCCGATCAGCCCCTGCTCCTCGCCGCCCCAGTGCCCCACCATGATGGTGCGCCGCGGGTTGGGATAGGTCTCCTTCAGGATGCGCATGGCCTCGTGCATCATGATGGTGCCGGTGCCGTTGTCGGTTGCTCCCGACGCGCCGTCCCATGAGTCCAGGTGCGCGCTCAGCAGCACGTACTCGTCGGGCAGCTCGGTGCCGGGGATGGTGGCCACCACGTTGAACGCGGGCACGTCGCCCAGGAATTCGGCCTCCGCGTCCAGGCGGATGCGCGGGCCCTGGTCCCGCGACGCGAGCCTGTGGAGCAGGGAGTAGTCCTCGCACGCCAGATGAAGCGAGGGGATCTCGCGAGTGGCGGAGGCGAAGATCTTGTCCACGCCCCAGCCCCGGGACCAGTTGCCGGTGATCAGCCCGAGGGCGCCGGCGCTCTCCAGCCTCTGAGGGCCTGCGTTGGGGATGAACGTGAGTTGATAGCTGGCCTGCCATTCCGCCATCGCCGCTTCCCGGGCTTCGGTCATGCGCTGGAAGGACTCCGGGGTGGCGTGGTCAAGCCACGACTGGTCCTCGCGGCAGGTGGGTTCGGCGAAGGAGACGGCGACGAACTTGCCCTCGGCAGACGGCAGCCAGGCGTTCAGCTCGGCAGCGTCGGCGAAGTCGGGCAGCGCGACCACCTCACCCTCCACGGGCCCGTCGGTGCCGGGGCTCCAGGCGAGCAGCGTGCCCTCGAGCGTCCGTCTGCGGGGCTCCACCATGTCGATGTGGGTAAAGCCGCGCTCCCATCCGATCCAGGTGCCGTACTCCTGTCGCTCCGCCTCGATGCCCCAGCGCTCGTAGTTGGAGATCAGCCAGTCCGCGGACCGCGAGTAGGCCGGAGAGCCCATCAGCCGGGGGCCGATGGAGTCGAGCAGCGCCTGCGCGAGGTCGAAGGCCTGGCTTTGCGGGCCCATGCCCTCTTCCCACATCGCCTGGATGACGGGGTCGTCGGTCGGGAAGGTCTGGGCGGGCAGCGGCGCCGCGAGGGAGAGGACCGCTGCGGCGAGAATGGTGCGCTTGATGGTCATGGGATGGTTCCTTCGCTTGCGTGCATGCCGGTTCCAAGCCGTCAGGATGGGCCAACGGGTAGGGGAGCGCCAGCGGGGCGCGGCGATGGCGACTGGACTGCGGACCACTGATGCCAGCCGAGCGACCGGTGCGATGGGTCCGTTGGTCCGGGTGCCGTGATGCGCGTCAAGCACGTTGCCGGATGGTTGGCGTGGTGTCATGCTGACATTCCACGGTTCCGCTTCTCGCCCATCTCTCCGGAGGCGAATCATGACGCGCGCTCGCCTGCCGCTCCCGGCTCTCGCCCTGCTTGCTTCCCCAGCCCTCGCCGCGCTTGCCGCCGTGCCCGCCCACGCGCAGCGCTTTTCCATCGAGGACGTGCTCAGCCCCGGTTATCCGGTGCAGCTGGTGTCGGCCCGGGCGGCCGACCGCATCGCCTGGATCGAGTACGAGGAGGGGAAGCGCAACGTGTACACGGCAGAGGCGCCCGGCTTCGCGCCGGTGCGGCTGACGCGCTTTGAGGACGATGACGGGCGCGACCTGTCCAACCTGCGCATCTCGGACGACGGCTCCACGCTGGTCTTCCTGCGCGGGCACACCCCCAACAGGCAGGGGTGGATCGCCAACCCGGCGAGCGATCCCCGGGGCGCCGAACGGGCCGCTTGGGCCGTGAGCACGGGGGGCGGCGAGCCCTGGCGGGTGGCGGAGGCCTGGAACGTGGCGCTCTCTCCCGACGGCGAGTGGATCGCATGGGAGAGCGATGGCGACATCTACCGGGCGCCGGTCAACCCCGGGGTCGCGGCCGGCGACCCGGAGCGGCCGCTCTTCAGCGTGTTCGGCAGCCAGGGCGATCCGGTGTGGTCGCCGGACTCGCGTCGCCTGGCCTTCGTGAGCGACCGCGAGGATCACAGCTTCGTCGGCGTGTACGACACCGAGCGTCCCGGAATCACATACCTGGGCCCTGCCGTCGACCGCGACACCAGCCCCACCTGGTCGTCGGACGGGGCGAGGGTCGCCTTCATCCGCAGGCCCGGGCTGCCCTTCGGCGCGCGGGCGGAGCGGGGCGGCGCCCCCGAGGAGGGCGGAACCGAGGACGCGTGGCCCGCCGGAATGACCGAAGCCTGGTTCGCCGGCGGCTACGACTTCTCCATCTGGGTCGGCGACGCACGCACGGGCGAGGCGGTGGAAGTGTGGCACAGCCCGCCGGGCGACAGCATCTACCGCGAGGTGCGCGAGGTCATCTGGGCCGGCGACCACATCATCTTCCAGGCCGAGCCCGACGGGTGGCGCCGGTACTACGCGGTCGCGGCGGACGGGAGCACACGCGACCCGGTCGAGCTGACGCCGGGCGACGGCATCGCCGAGTACATCTCGCTCTCGCCGGACGGGCAGTGTCGAGCGGATTCACATCTGATTGAGGTGATTGACGTTACGGGAACATAAGGTCCGGCTCCCGCCGTTTCGTTCCCGCTGGATCGCGAACTCTCAGGCGCGAGCCCTCCGGCGGTTTTCCAGAGCCGTCCTGAGCTGTCCCTCGTCGGCTCGCTGATAACACTGGAGGACCGTCCTGGCCTCCTTCCAGCCGCCGAGCTCGCAGAGCACCTTGAGCGGCTGGTCCATCAGGT